>JAGPBG010000006.1 GCA_018063485.1 Cypionkella sp. | reverse complement strand
CCGGTCAGGAATGCCATGTTCATTCCCGAAATCGCCAGCAAATGCGCCAGGTTCGAATCGCGCAACGCTTTCACCGTATCCAGCGAAATCCCCGACCTGTCCCCCGTCATCACTCCACTTGAAAAAGCCCCCGCGTCGCCGGGCACCGCCGCCATGATTGCATTGGAAAGCCGAGTGCGCAGCCGGTTGATCTCCTGGGTGCCCAGCTCAGGCTCTTGCCACAGCATCACGGGCGAGCGCGTATACCCTACAGCCCCCAATTGATCGAAAAACGCCATGCGCCGGAAATCGAACCCACCCGGCTCGGCCGCAGCTTCGGGGGCCGAAAGAAAACCCGTCAGCAGCACCACTTGCCCCGGCTCTGGTGTAACCCCTTTCCCGCGCAGGGAAATCCGCACCCTCAGCGGCGTGCGCGCCGGGGCGACATCCTCTAATACCACCTGATCCAGAAGCACCCGCAGGGCATCCGATTGCGAGCGGTCAATTTCAATCACCCGGCCCTGCACTGCACCATAAAACCGAAACTCCAGCATCGGGGCGGCCACAGAATGGGCGCGAAAGCCAGCGGCCAGCAGCCCCGCCAACAGCGCAGCCACAATCGCCGCCATTGGCTGCATCAGATCAGGACCAAGCCAATAGCCCAGAGCGGCCAGCCCCAGCCCACAAAGCGCGGCCAGATAAAACCCCGCAGGCGGCTCATACGGCAGTGCGAACCAGATCGAAATCCCGATTGCCAGAAACACCGCCAGCCAGGGGAACAGCGTTCCGCGCGCCGCAAGCAGCGCCTCCAACGGCATAAGCAGAACCGCTTTCAGGCTCGCCACCTTGTTTCCCCCACGATATTTGCCTAAAGGTTGCGCCAGACTAGCCCGGTCATGGTTTCCCAATGGTTAACCGGATTGGACCTTCAAAGGACACGCCATGACAGCCCAGATCGTCACCCGCTTTGCCCCGTCTCCCACCGGATACCTGCACATCGGCGGAGCGCGCACGGCGCTGTTCAACTGGCTTTATGCCCGCGGGCGCGGCGGCAAATTCCTGCTGCGCATCGAAGACACCGACCGCGAGCGCTCTACCCCCGAGGCAACGGCAGCGATTTTGCAGGGCCTCACCTGGCTTGGCCTTGATTGGGATGGCGATGTGGTCAGCCAGTTTGACCGCAAGGGCCGTCACGCCGAAGTGGCGCATGAGATGCTTGCACGCGGAACAGCCTATAAGTGCTTCTCGACGCAGGAAGAAATCGCCATCTTCCGCGCCGAGGCCGAGGCGCGTGGCTCTTACGCCCTGTTCCAAAGCCCTTGGCGCGAGGCCGATCCTGCCGGCCATCCCGATGCGCCCTATGTGATCAGGATGCGTGCGCCGCGGGTCGGTGAAACCGTGATCGCGGATCAGGTGCAGGGCCGGGTGGTGATCCAGAACTCAACCTTGGACGACATGATTTGTTTACGCTCTGACGCTACACCCACCTATATGCTGGCGGTTGTGGTCGATGATCACGACATGGGCGTTACGCATGTGATCCGGGGGGATGATCATTTGAATAACGCCGCACGTCAGACGATGGTTTATCAGGCGATGGGCTGGGATGTCCCGGTTTGGGCGCATATTCCTTTGATCCACGGGCCGGATGGCAAGAAACTGTCGAAACGCCACGGCGCTACCGGGCTCGAGGAGTATCAGGCCATGGGCTACCCGGCAGCGGGGATGCGCAACTATCTCACCCGGTTGGGCTGGGCACATGGCGATGCCGAGATTTTCACGACGGCTGAGGCGATGAAAATGTTCAATCTGGACGGAATAGGCCGCGCGCCCGCCCGGCTTGATTTCAAGAAACTGGAAAACACCTGTGGCCATCACATTGCCATGACTGGCGATGCTGCACTGCTGCATGAGCTTGAGGCGTTCTTGGTGGTTTCGGGCCATCCCACCTTGACGGATCATCAGCGCGACCTGCTTGCCAAGGCCATGTATTGCCTCAAGGATCGCGCCAAAACCTTCCCGGAGCTACTTGATAAAGCACATTTTATCATGGAATCGCGACCCATTTCACCCGACGAGGCAGCGGCGAAGGCGCTTGATACGGTATCCCGTGGTATACTGAGAATATTGACGCCGCGCTTGCAAAATGTTAGATGGAACAAAGAGACGCTTGAACTGTTGCTCACCGACTTTGCCGCCGAAAACGGCATCGGATTTGGCAAACTTGCCGCACCATTGCGGGCAGCCCTTGCCGGTCGAACGGCGACTCCAAGTGTCTATGACATGATGCTCGTCATCGGTCAGCACGAAACGATCGCCCGGCTTGCGGACGCCGCAGCCTGATTTACGCCGACGGGCCTGAACTGAACCGCTGCCCTTGCCGGGTGGCCGCCACAACTGGGGACGCATGATGACCGAGACCAAAAGATCCGCGACGCTGAACCTTGACGGCAAGAGCTATGATCTGCCGATTCATTCCCCAACCATGGGGCCAGATGTGGTCGATATCCGCAAACTCTACGCGGAAGCGGATGTTTTCACCTATGATCCCGGCTTCACATCGACCGCCGCCTGCGAAAGCTCGATCACCTTCATTGATGGCGACAAGGGCGAATTACTCTATCGCGGCTACCCGATCGAGCAGTTGGCCGACCAATCCACCCATCTTGAAGTGTGTTTTCTGCTGCTTTACGGCGAATTGCCGACCGCCACACAACTGGCCGATTTCGAAAGCCGCGTATCCCGGCACACGATGGTACACGAGCAATTGCATAACTTCTTTCGCGGTTTCCGGCGCGACAGCCACCCGATGGCAACCATGGTCGGCGTGGTCGGCGCGATGTCTGCCTTCTACCATGACAGTCTGGACATAAACGACGAATGGCAGCGCGAAGTGGCTGCGATCCGCATGGTTGCGAAACTGCCGACCATCGCGGCCATGGCCTATAAATACTCGATCGGTCAGCCCTTCGTTTATCCCAAGAACAGCCTCGATTATGCGGGCAACTTCTTGCACATGTGTTTTTCGGTTCCGGCTGAAGAATACGTCGTAAACCCGATTCTGGCCAAGGCGCTTGACCGGATCATGATGCTGCACGCCGATCATGAGCAAAACGCCTCCACCTCGACCGTGCGGCTGGCGGGTTCATCCGGGGCCAATCCCTTTGCCTGTATCGCCGCCGGAATCGCCTGCCTCTGGGGCCCGGCACATGGCGGGGCCAATCAGGCCTGCCTTGAAATGCTGCGCGAAATTGGCACGGTGGACCGCATCCCCGAATATATCGCCAAGGCCAAAGACAAAGACTCCGGCTTCCGCCTGATGGGCTTTGGCCACCGCGTCTACAAGAACTTCGATCCGCGCGCGACCGTGCTGAAGGAATCCGCTGATGAGGTGCTGGAGCTGTTGGGTATCCACAACAACCCCACGCTTCAGGTTGCCAAAGAGTTGGAACGGATCGCCTTGCAAGATGAGTATTTCATCTCGAAAAAGCTCTATCCCAACGTCGATTTCTATTCGGGAATCATCCTCGATGCGATGGGTTTCCCCACCTCGATGTTCACGCCGATCTTTGCGATTTCGCGCACTGTGGGCTGGATCGCACAGTGGAAAGAGATGATTGCCGAGAAAAATCAAAAGATCGGCCGCCCGCGTCAGCTCTATATCGGCGAGAAGACCCGCAATTATGTCAATGTGAAGCATCGCTAGAAATCAGGGGCGGCCTGATCGGCCGCCCTGTTTCTCGACGCCATGAAAGCCCAAGCCCCGCGTCTGTTGCTTCTGGACCTTGCCCGCAGCCTGGCGCTGCTGGGGATGGTGGCATTTCATCTGAGCTATGATCTGCTGATGTTCGGCATATTGCCGGCAAGTTATGCCGGCAGCACGGTATTTTATTTTCACGCCCGCATTGTCGCGGGCAGCTTCATCTTTTTGGCCGGGCTTGGCCTTTGGTTGGCGCATGGGTCCGGCATCCGTTGGCCCGCGTTCTGGCGCCGGTTTGTCAAGATCATCGGAGCAGCGGCCCTGGTAACACTGGCAACCTGGCTGGCCATGCCCGATTACTACATCTATTTCGGTATCTTGCATGCCATCGCAGTTTACAGCCTGCTGGGCCTTTTGGTGTTACGCCTTCCCGGCCCGCTGATTGCGATTCTCGCCACGGCGATCTTTGCCGGAGGCTGGCTGCTGCCTGGGGAAATCTTCAACGCAGCATGGTTGCGGTTCACCGGTCTGGGCACCCTGCCCGCCATGACCGTCGATTTTGAGCCTTTATTCCCTTGGTTCGGAACCTTTCTTTATGGAGTGGCCGTTGGAAAGATCGGCCAAACCGTTGATTTATGGGCAAGGCTCGCGCGCTGGCCGCCTGGGCCTGCACCGATCCTGTCGCGCATTGGCTGGCCCGGACGCCACAGCTTGCCGATCTATCTGATCCACCAACCGGTCCTGATCGGGCTGGTCTGGGCCTATGCCACCCTGCGCGGCCAGTAACTGGCGTTTGCCCAAACATGGCAGCAAGACTTGCGCGGCGGTTGGGCGATGCGGATAAATGCCGCTACAACCGGCGAATCAACGGCCATTTGCGCCAGCGGTAGCCGCGCGGGACAGCGGCAGAGGGATGGATGGATTCAGATGGATCAAGCCCGATCAGACGTTTGCGGCGCAAAAGAAAGAACAGCCCAAAGCCACGCACCGTGCCAACCATGGGTGCCATCGGATCGCAAGGGTAGCGTGCTTGCCAGCCCCGAGGCAACGACAGCCCCACCGTTTCGGCGCGGCCCAACATCCAGACCAGCGGAATGTTGGCCAAGGGCCGGGCCGCTGCAAAATCCCCGATATTGCCGCCAATATCGGCATGAGCGCCGCGAAACCACACTTGCTCGACAGTGATCTCACACCCTTTCGGGCATTCCCATAGCACCGGCGCAAAGGCAACTCTGGTTTCATTGATCGCCAGGGCATGAAATCCGTGCTTGATCGAGCGGCCCAACTGATGGCTGTGAAAATCATGTTGGCCGCCGAGCATCCAGAAAAACGGCAACCGCAGACCCAGGGCTTTGACCGTATCCCAGGCTCCCACCATCTGCACCGGCGCGTCCGCATGGCAAAAGCGGCGGGAAAAAGCCCGGGAAGAGGTGCTTTCAGGATTGTTCTGGTAGTGCCGGTAGCACAGTCGCACGCCGCGCTCGGTGGCATGTTCGCGCTTGAGCAGGCCCACCCGGTCGATCACTCCGGCCAAGGAGCGCACCGCATAACCTCCTCGTGAATAGCCGAAAAGAAAGATCCGGTCGCCCTCGCGGTAGTGGCTGGCCAGCCACCCGTAGGCGCGGCGGATCTGGCGATTGATGCCACGTCCCAAGACGATATCCATCCCGTGCCGCCAGCCTTCCCATTGCAGGCCTTGCTCATAATAGACCGTCATATCCGTCTTGCGACCCTGTTCGGTCAGCAATTGGTAGAGCAGACCCGCATTGCCCTCCTGGCCCTGGGCAAGCGTTGACATCGTGCCATCGAGGATGATGACATGATCCACCCTCCCGCGCTGCACCCCTTCGATCGGACCAGCAGCGGGTTGGGTGGCGGCAGGTTTTCCGTGCCACCACAGCTTGAGGCGATCAAAGAACGACAGCGCCCACCCCCTTGCGCAAGGCGGCTGCGTGCCAAACTGCGTTTTCCGCTTTCGCTACCATCACCTGTTGCCCCAGATACCGGGGCAAGGCTACGCCGCCGACAGGATTTGGTCCAGTCGGCGGCGCAAGAATCTGCGGGTGCTCAGAGGTTTTGTGACAGAACCGTCGCCATGCCAAGTTCGCCAAAGCCGTTGAAACGGCTATTGGTCACAGTGGAGTAGGCCCCCATCCCATGGATGATCACATAATCTCCCTCGGCAATATCGTCGGGGAAAGGCAGATCACCCGGCAGGCGATCAACCGAATCGCAGGTCGGCCCAAAGCAGATGCGCGGCAAGATCGGGCCGGTGCGCCGCTGCCCCTCGGGCGAGATCACTTCGATGCGGTCAATGATGCCCACCTGCCCCAGTTCGAACAGCGAACCATAGAGCCCGTCGTTCAGAAACACATGCATATCATCGCGCACCGCTTTGACCCGTGCGGCCAGCGTAAAGGCATCACCGCACAGCGCGCGCCCCGGCTCGCAGATCAGTGCCGGACGGTCCGCTCCGAAGGCCTCGGTTGCCACTCGGTTGATCGTGGCAAAGGTCGCCTCCAACTGCGGCAGAACGCCCACGGCGCGGTGGTTTGGAAAGCCCCCGCCCACATTCAGCCTTGCAATCTTGACCCCCGCCTTGCGCGCGATCACCGCAGCTTCACGGATATACGCAGCCCAGGCCGCAGGATCGGTACATTGCGTGCCAGGGTGGAAAGTGATTGACGCAATAAACCCAGCCGCTGCCACGGTTTTCAACAGGCCAACCGCAGCTTCGGCTGTGGCCCCGAATTTCGCTCCGAAGTTATAAGCTGCCCCTGCCACCGGCAGTTTGAAGCGCACGGAAATTTCGCAATTTTCGGGCGGAACCATTTCAATCAGCTTGGCCAATTCGCTGGCGGAATCCACCGAATAGGATTTCACCTTGCGCCCGACCGAATGGGCAATCTCGGCACGGCTGCGCACCGGGTTGTTGTAGTGAATGGCCGCATCGGGGGCCAGACGGCGGATAAGATCAATCTCGAAGGGCGAGGCGCAATCAAAACCCTTGATGCCAGCCGCGATCAGATTTTCGATCACTTCCTCACCGGGGTTGGATTTGACGGCATAGGTCACCAGCCCCGGAAATCCCTCAAGGAACCGGCGCGCCACCGCCTGCACGGCCGTGGGCTCAAAAAACAGCACCGGGTTTTCCGGTTGCTGATTGCGAAGAAACTCGGTCGGATTGGTCCAGATTGATTTGGACAGTCCCATCGGCGTGATCCTTTCTGCCAACAAGATGCAAGTCCTCCCGTTGCCTTTCATGGACATCAAGACACCTGCATGGTTTTTCCAACCAGGCCAGGTGCGTATGAGCCGCCCTTTTCCTGCAACTAGGATGCCGCATATGGGGCACAACTTCACCGAACAAAACCATATAACTGCCGGAAAACTTCGTTATAATGACGAAAAAGGATACATACTGCATGGATGACCTCGATCGAACCATTCTGACCTTGCTCGGAGCCGATGCGCGGATGTCGGTGGCAACTCTGGCGCGCCGATTGAAGGTGGCGCGTTCAACCATCCAGGCCCGGCTGGAACGGCTGGAAAGCTCTGGTGTAATCGCGGGCTATACTTTGAAACTGGGCGAGGCTGCGCGCCAGGGCCGCTTGCGCGCCAGTGTCTTGTTGACAATCGAGCCACGTTCTCAGGCGGCGATCCTGACCCGTCTGAAAGCCATTGGCGAGGTGGAGCGGGTGTTTACCACCTCGGGTCGGTTCGATCTTTTGCTGCAGATTGCGGCGCCAAATACCCAATTGCTGGATCAGGTGCTGGATCAGATCGGTGCGCTGACAGGGGTTAAATCATCGGAAAGCCTGATCCATCTGTCCACAAGGCTGGATCGCGCCGTCTGATGGGCCGTCTGATGGGATGACACGCCAAGGTGAGCGGGCTTGCCCCCATCGAGGGCGCGCGCCCGCGCTGGCGCGGACCGGCTTGCAGCGTGGTTTTTTGCTATGGCGACGGAAGATGGATATTTAAGGACAGATGAAAGATCAGGTGCTTGGCCTTTGGGGCGCGATTGGCTAGAAAGCAGCAAAATTTGGGGATGCAGGCTATGGAAAAGACCTTCAACGCAGCTGAGGCCGAGGCCCGGATTTCCAAGCTGTGGATTGAGCGCAAGGTGGGTGCGGCCGGCGCCAATGCGGTGCCGGGGGCTGAGGCGTTTTCGGTGATGATCCCGCCGCCGAATGTGACCGGATCCTTGCACATGGGCCATGCGTTCAACAACACCTTGCAAGATATTCTGGTGCGCTGGCACCGGATGCAGGGACATGACACGCTTTGGCAGGTGGGCACCGATCACGCCGGGATTGCGACCCAGATGGTGACCGAACGGGACATGGCCCAGCACCAGGAACCCAGCCGCCGCGAGATGGGGCGTGAGGCGTTTCTGGCCCGCGTCTGGCAGCAAAAGGTTGCATCGCGCGGCACCATCATCGGGCAGTTGCAGCGGCTGGGGGCATCTTGCGATTGGGACCGTGAGGCGTTTACCATGTCGGGTGCGCCGGGGGCGCCGGACGGTGAGGCGGGCAATTTCCACGACGCCGTGATCAAGGTTTTCGTGGATATGTACAACAAGGGCCTGATCTATCGCGGCAAGCGTCTGGTCAACTGGGATCCGCATTTTGAGACCGCGATTTCCGATCTTGAGGTCGAGAATATCGAAGTTGCAGGCCACATGTGGCATTTCAAATATATTCTGGCCGACAAGCAAAGCTATGAATATATTGAGAAAGATGAAGACGGCACGGTGATCTTGCGTGAGACGCGCAACTACATCTCCATCGCCACGACGCGGCCTGAAACCATGCTAGGCGATGGCGCGGTGGCGGTGCATCCGTCGGATGCGCGCTATGCGCCGATTGTCGGCAAGATGGTGCATCTGCCGCTTTGTGATCGCCTGATCCCGATCATCACCGATGAATATCCTGATCCGGCCTTTGGGTCTGGTGCGGTGAAGATCACCGGAGCGCATGATTTCAACGATTATGCCGTGGCCAAGCGCAACACCCTGCCCTGTTATCGTTTGATGGACACGCGCGGCGCGATGCGGGCCGATGGTGCGCCTTATGCCGAGGCTGTGATCCGCGCACGTAAGATCGCCGCAGGCGCGCCCACCGATGAGAATGAGGTCGATGCGCTGAACCTTGTGCCCGAGAAATACCGCGGCCTTGATCGGTTCGAGGCCCGCAAACAGGTGGTGGCCGATATCAACGCGCTTGGCCTTTGCGTGTCCACCTTGCATAGCGAAATCGACCCCGAAACCGGCAGCGAACACCTGACGCGTGAGCCGTTTGTCGAGGCGAAGAAGATCATGCAGCCGTTTGGCGACCGCTCGAAGGTGGTGATCGAGCCGATGCTGACCGACCAGTGGTTTGTTGATACCGCCAAGATCGTCGGCCCGGCCCTGGAGGCTGTGCGCTCGGGGGCGACGCGGATTATCCCCGAGTCTGGCGAAAAGACCTATTTCCATTGGCTGGAGAATATCGAGCCTTGGTGCATCTCGCGCCAGTTGTGGTGGGGGCATCAGATTCCGGTTTGGTATGGCCTGAACCTCGACGCCAGGAATTTTGTCGATGACGAAGGCGACAACGCTCTGGACGAGGTTGAGATCCTGCGCGTTCTCGGTGACGGTGGCCATATCGACCGCGAGGCAACCTTCCATTGCGCATCCGAGATTAACGCTGTGGCCGAGCAGTTTCGTGACGATCTTGCCTCCCTGCCGCACCCTTTGAACGCGGCACGCATTGTGGAAGTGGCGGATCGCCATGCGGCGGTAACGGCCCTGGCATCGTCTTTGGCCGATTACGCCATCAGCCAGGACCCGACGCATCTGACCTACCCCGTCTGGCGCGACCCCGACGTGCTTGACACCTGGTTCTCCTCCGGCCTCTGGCCGATCGGCACCCTTGGCTGGCCCGAGCAAACCCCTGAACTGGCAAAATATTTCCCCACCTCGACCCTGATCACCGGGGCCGATATCATCTTCTTCTGGGTCGCCCGCATGATGATGATGCAGCTTGCCGTGGTGGGTGAAGTGCCGTTCAAAACCGTCTATCTGCACGGGCTTGTGCGTGACGCCAAGGGCAAGAAGATGTCCAAGAGCCTTGGCAATGTCATCGACCCGTTGGAGATCATTGACGAATTCGGAGCCGACGCGCTGCGGTTTTCCAATGCTGCCATGGCGAGCCTTGGCGGTGTGCTGAAACTCGACACCGCCCGCATCGCCGGCTATCGCAACTTTGGCACCAAGCTCTGGAACGCCTGCCGCTTCGCAGAAATGAACGGGGTTTGGGAAGGCCACAAGACCGGCTCCGCGCCCAAACCGAACGCCAAGGTCAACAAATGGATCCTTGCCGAAACCGTCAAGACCCTGCGCAATGTTGATGAAGCCCTGAAAGACTACCGTTTTGATAACGCCGCCGACGCGCTGTATAAATTCGTCTGGGGTCAGGTGTGCGACTGGTATGTGGAATTCGCCAAACCCCTGTTTGACGGCCCCGAAGCCACCGAGACCCGCGCGACAATGGCTTGGGTGTTGGATCAGTGCATGATCATGCTGCACCCGATCATGCCTTTCATCACCGAGGAATTGTGGTCCACCACGGGCACCCGTGCCAAGCTGTTGGTCCATACCGATTGGCCGACATATGACCCTGGCCTGCACGATGTTCCAAGCGAAGGAACCATGAGCTGGGTCATCTCGCTGATCGAAGAAATCCGCTCGGCCCGAACGCAGGTTCACGTTCCGGCTGGCCTCAAGGTCGACATGGTGGCAACCGCGCTGGACGACAATGCACGCAAGGACTGGGCCGAAAATGCGGCGATCATCAAACGCCTTGCCCGCGTGGAAACCCTGACCGAAGGCCCCGCCCCCAAGGGCAGCATTTCCATCGCCGTTGACGGTGCCGCCTTTGCCATCCCGCTGGCAGGCCTGATCGACATTGCCGAAGAAAAAGCCCGCCTGACCAAGGCGATGGACAAGTTGGCCAAAGAAATCGGCGGC
This sequence comes from Cypionkella sp., assembly GCA_018063485.1. Lineage (GTDB taxonomy): Bacteria > Pseudomonadota > Alphaproteobacteria > Rhodobacterales > Rhodobacteraceae > CBDUEF01. The sequence continues at coordinate 7,033 of JAGPBG010000006.1, read as the reverse complement.
CTCAAGAGCCGGATCAACAACCCCAATTTTGTGGCGTCTGCCCCCGAAGACGTGGTGATTGAGGCCCGCGCCAATCTGGATGCCCGCGAGGATGAAGCCGCCAAGCTGCAAGCGGCGTTGAAGCGTTTGGCCGAAATCGGCTAAGAGGTCTGCCACAGGCCCTGGAATGGGGGATGGCAGGCCTTTGGCCTATCGTTATAACACTACCCGGCACCGACGGGCCGAGATGGTTCCAGCAACCTGAATCCAAGGGTTTGGCAAGTTCACGGTGCCTGAATGATTCGCGCCATAGGGCGCAGCCGGTTTTTTTTGCGCGCCGGTTTTGGCGGCCTGAAGGATCTGGTGGCAAGGCGAGCGCAGGAAGGGATTGACCAACCGCGCGATCACTGGGCTTGGCCTAGAGGTTCACGCCAAACATGCGCCCCACACCCGCCGTGATAGCCATGGCGGCAGCGCCCCAAAACAGCACACGGGCCGTTGCACGCAGCTTTGGCGCTCCGCCGACATGGGCACCAACCGCTCCAAGGCCCGCAAGGCAGATAAGGGTGGTGATCACCACGACGGGAATGATCTTATCGCTTGGCGCCAACACAGCGCAGGCAAGCGGCAAGGCGGCGGCCAGGGTAAAGGTAAGGCCCGAGGCAAAGGCCGCTTGCAACGGGTTTGCCGCATGCACTTCGGACAGGCCAAGCTCGTCGCGCACATGGGCGGCGAGAGCATCGTTTTGCGTCAATTCCTGTGCAACCAAGGCCGCCGTATTCGCCGAGAGCCCACGCGATTGGTAAATCGAGACCAGTTCGGCCTCTTCCGCTTCGGGAGTTTCGATCAACGCTTGTTTTTCGCGTGCAATATCGGCGCGTTCGATATCGGATTGCGAGCTGACCGAGACATATTCACCAGCCGCCATCGACATGGCCCCAGCGGCCAGACCAGCCCCGCCTGCCAGCAAGATCGCGGTTGGGCTGGGATCTGCCGCCGCAACGCCGACGATCAGTGACGAGACGGAAACGATGCCATCATTTGCGCCCAGAACAGCGGCGCGAAGCCATCCGGTGCGGGTGATGTAATGCAACTCTTTATGGGCGGATTGATAGGGCAAGGACATGGAAGATCTTTCAAAGAGGAGTGGAAGCCGCAAGGGGCGCTTTGCGGCTGCCCAACTGGATTGAGGCGCGAAAGCCCCCGGTCTGGCCTGAAAGTGGAGAGGTCAGGATCAAGGGGGTCGCAGTGCGTTCGGCGATGGTGCGCACAATGGCAAGGCCAAGCCCGCTGCCGCTGCCTGCGCCCTGTGCGCGCATGAAGCGCCCCGAAAGATCGGCCAGCGCCGCGGCTGGCACCGCAGCCCCGTCATTTTCGACATGCAGCCAGCCATCTGTGGCCAGAGTAACGCGGATCGGCCCGCCATCGCCATGGCGCAACGCATTTTCGATCAGGTTGCGTGCAACGATGGCCACCGCATCAGGGTCAATCACCGACAGGACCGGCGTGGAGGCAAGATGCAGATTGGTGCGCCCGCGATCCGCCCCACGCGCGAAATCTTCGGCCACCAGTTGCAGGACCAGCCGTAAATCATGCGGGGTTGCGGTGATCAGTTGCGCCCCTTCGGCTCGGGCCAGTTGCATCAGGCGCTCGGACAGCCGCGTCAGGCGTTTCAGCGTCCCCTCGATCGCCTCGGCACGGCGGGCGGTTTCGGGCTCATGGGTTTGATGGTGCAACCGTTGCACCTGAGCGATCGCCCCCGCCAAAGGCGTGCGCAGCTCATGTGCCGCATTGGAGGCAAAGCTGCGTTCGGCTTCAAAGGCGGTATGAAGACGCTGGAACAACTGGTTAACCGCGCCCGCAATGGGTTGCAGTTCGGTTGGCAAGGTATCGGTGGGCAGTGGTGCAAGGTCATTGGCATCACGCCGCGCCAATTGGTCGCGCAATTGGCCCAACGGGCGCAGACCAAACCCCAAGCCATAGGCTATGCCCAGAATGCTCAGCGGGATCACCGCCAGCAATGGCAGCGCCAGCCCCATCACCAATTCGCGCGCCACGCTTTGACGATGTGCAAGCGGCTCTGCAATGGTCAAGGTGATGGTCCCACGCACCGCCACTTCCTGATAATACCTAAAGCTGTCAGTCTGATGGAAACCGGTCTCGGCAAAGCTGGGGAATTGCGCCGGATCGGCCTGATGCGAGGCCAGCAACACCCGCCCCTGCGTGTCGCGCACCAGATAGGTGAAATATTCTTCATGCGCATCCAGCGCAGTGATATGTTGGCTGATGCCTTCTTCTTCGCGGCTGAGCACGTCGATCACCGCCAGTTGCAAAATGCGCTGACCGGTTTCTTGCAGTGCGGAATCAAACACCTCGGCCATCTGATCCGACAACAGCCGTGAGGTGACCGCCGCCGCCGACAGCCACAAAAGAGTGACCACCAGCGAAAGCGCCACAACCGCACGAAATCGGATCGAGACGGGTGATTTCATGCCTGTCCCAAGCGATAGCCAAGCCCGCGCTCTGTGATGATCACCCCGGCCCCCAGCTTTTTGCGCAGGCGGCTGACATGCACCTCGATGGTGTTGCTTTCCACCTCGGTATCAAAAGAATAGAGCCGCTCTTCCAACTGCGCCTTGGAAAAAAGCTGCGATGGCTTTTGCACAAAGGCCTCAAACAACACCCATTCGCGGGCGGTCAGGGAAATCGCCTTGTCGTGACGGGTCACGCGGCGTTCGGCCAGATCAATCGTCAGCCCCTGTATGACCAACACCGGGTTGGGATTGCCCGAATAGCGTCGTGCAACGGCCCCAATTCGCGCTGAAAGCTCTTCAAGATCAAAGGGTTTCACCAGATAGTCATCCGCCCCGGCATTCAGCCCTTCGATACGGTCTGAAATCTGATCCAGTGCTGTCAGGATCATCACCGGCACCTTGCTGCCGCTCTTGCGCAGGGATTTCAAGAAGGGAATGCCCCGGCCATCGGGCAGCATCAGATCCAGCAAGATCAGATCAAAATTTGCGCCGCCCAGTGCATCGCCTGCCGTATCCAGCCGCATGACCCAATCAACCGAATGGCCATCCGCCTCCAATTGCTCGCGCAAGGCAGAGCCGATGATCTTGTCGTCCTCGATCAGCAGAATGCGCATCACGTTCCTTGTCTGGCGGCCCGACCCGCTTGTCCTCCCTCGCACGTAGCGGGTCAAACTGACACCATCCTGAAGCGAATTCTGTCTTTGCTTCAGGAAGCTGTCAGGTTCGTCCTGCAAAAGGCAAGGAGCCAAAGTGTGCGTTGGAGTTTCGCCAATGAAAAGTCTTATGACACCGCTTACCCTGGCAACCCTGCTTTTTGCCGGGGTGGCACGGGCTGATGTTCACTGTGAGGTGCCCATGACCGATTGGCAACCTCGCGAGGCCGTAACACGACTCGCAGTCGAAAACGGTTGGACTCTGCGCCGGATCAAAATTGATGATGGCTGCTATGAGATCGCAGGAACCGATGCCGAAGGACGCAAGTTCAAGCTGAAACTGCATCCCGGCACCTTGGCCGTGGTGACGCCGGACCAGGACGACGACGATGATCGCCACCACCGCAAGGGGCCCGACAACAACTGATCCCGAACTGATCCAGGATCCTCCGAGCCAAAAGGCCCGATCACGCCGCCAAGCGACGGCATTTATCAATAATGGCAAACCGCCGCCGGTCAACTCCAACTGATGCCGCCGGCGTCACTCGAAAGGAATCGAAAATGCAGATGAAATCCCTCTTTGTCGCGCTGGCGCTGTCCACAGCCTTGACAATTCCCGTTGTGGTACAGGCCAAAACGGTCAACCTCACCACGACATTGACGCAATATGGCGGCCAAGGGGCCTATCTGGCGATTTATGTCACAGATGCTTCAGGGGCCTATGCGGGCAGCCTGTGGATGGCGGGCGGCAAGGCAAAATATTATCGGCATTTGACGGATTGGGCGCGCTTGAGCGGTGGGAACAGCGCCGAGGTGAATGGCATCACCGGGGCGAGTGTCGGTGCGGGGCGCAGTCTGGATCTGTCGATCAATCTGGCGGATGAGTTGTTTGATGCCGGTTATACCCTGCATATCGACGCCGCAGCCGAGGACATGCGCGAAAGTCCCAACGAAATCGCCGTGCCTTTGACAACTTCGGGTGCGGGTAAAGCCGTCAAGGGGCGGGGCTACATCGCGTCCTTTCAATACGGTTTTTAGTCACAGGTAACGCCATGATCCGCAAGCTCCACCGTTGGCCCGGTCTGTTGGCCGCTGTCTTATTGATTCTTCTGGCCCTGAGTGGCGCGATGTTGTCGGTATTTCCTGCGATGGAGCGTATCGCCATCCCAGCCGAGGCAACCGGCCAAACCGTGGCCGAACTGGCGGCTGCGGTGCTTGCACAGCATCCCAGCGCCGAGCAGATCAAGCGCGCGCCCTCGGGCAAAATCACGGTCTGGTGGTTCGACGGCAATACGCCGGGCGCGGCGGTTTTTGACCCCGTGACCGGAGAGAATGCGGGCAGCGCCGACCCATCGGTGCCAGAGCAATGGCTGATGGCCTTTCACCGATCGCTGTTTCTGGATGATACCGGGCGGATCGTGATGGCGGTGGCGGCTTTTGCAATGTTGGTGCTTGGGGCTTCGGGCAGTGTTCTTGTGCTGCGCCGTGTCGGGGGCTGGCGGCGTTGGTTTTCGCGCCAGCGCGGGCCGTTTGCGGGGCGGCTGCATACCGAACTGGCCCGTGTGGCCGTTCCGGTGCTGGTGCTATCGGCCCTTACGGCGCTTTGGATGGTGGCCACCACCTTCGATCTGTTACCGCTGGACGAGGCAAACCCTGCATTCCCCTCTGCTGTCAGCGGTCAAACCGGGTATTTCGCCAGCAATATCCCCACCTTTCAGACCACGCTTGTTGACCAATTGCGCGACCTGACGTTTCCGGCAACCGGCGACGCCAGCGATGTTTATACCCTGACCACATCGCAGGGCATGGGCTATTTTGATCAAGGCACCGGCAAACTGCTGAGTTGGGCGACACCAGGCCCTTGGGCGCGTGTGGGGGAATGGATATATCTGTTGCACACCGGCCAGGGGGCAGCCCTTTGGGGGCTGGCTCTGGGGTTGATGGCGCTGTCGGTTCCAGCGCTGGCAGTGACAGGAATTTACAGTTGGGCAAAGGGCTGGCGTGGTCAGCCCCGGTTTCGCGGCATGGTGGCAGCAGCGCGGGCAGAAACCGTGGTGCTTGTTGGCTCTGAGGGCGGCAGCACCTGGGGCTTTGCGGCCACTCTCGCCCATGCGTTGCAGGCGACCGGCCAAGCGGTGCATGTCGCCCCGCTGTCCAGCCTTGCGCCGCAAACCTATCGCAAGGCACAGCGGATTGTTGTGATGACGGCCACTTGGGGCGATGGCACCGCTCCTGCATCTGCCCGAGGCGCGCTTGACCGTCTTGCACAGGTGCAGCCTTCGGTGCCGCTTGCCGTGCTGGGCTTTGGCGACAGCAGCTTTCCCGCCTTTTGCGCCTTTGCCGCAGATTTCGAAGCGATGGCCTGCGAAAGGGGCTGGTCCATGTTGCTGCCGAGCGACCGGATAGATCGCCAATCGCCGCAGGACTTCACCCGCTGGGGCCGGGCTTTTGGTGCGGCAATCGGCGTGGCGCTTGATCTTAACCACCAACCGGTTGCGCCGCAGGCCATGCCGTTGACTCTGCTCTCGCGGCGCGATTACGGCGAACCAATGCAAGCCCCTGCGGCGATCTTGCGCTTTACCATCCCCAAGGCAGGCCTATGGCAGCGCATGACGGGGCGCGGGTTCGGGCGCTTCAAGGCGGGCGATCTGCTGGGGATCGTGCCAGAGGGTGCCACTATTCCGCGCTATTACTCGCTGGCCTCCGGCAGCAAAGACGGTTTTGTCGAAATTGCGGTCCGCCAGCACCAGGGAGGCCTGTGTTCAGGGCAGCTCATGACCCTGCGAGAGGGGCAAAGCGTGCAGGCTTTCCTGCGCCAAAATCCCGATTTCCGGCCTGACAGCCGCAAGACCCCGCTGATCTTGATTGGCGCAGGTACCGGAATCGGCCCGCTTGCCGGTTTCATCCGTTCGCAAGGTGCGCGCCGCCCGATCCATCTGTGGTTCGGCGCGCGGCATCCTGATTCAGACCTGTTTTATAGGGACGAGTTGGCCGATTGGACCAAGGGCGGACAGTTGACCGGGCTGCGCACCGCGTTTTCACGCAGCGGCCAGCGCCATTATGTGCAAGACGCCTTGCGGCAAGATGGCGATACTTTGCGACGGCTGATCGGCCTTGGCGCCAAGATCATGGTCTGCGGTGGCCGCGACATGGCACAAGGCGTGCGCGAAGCCCTGTCCGACATCCTTGCCCCGAATGGCGTGACGGCTGCAAGCCTGAAATCCGAGGGAAGGTATGCCGAAGATGTCTATTAATACCAAGCGCTTGCACCTTGAAGGCCCAACAATGGGCACCCGTTGGTCGGTGCTGCTGGATGGGCCTGAACCGCCAGAACGGTCTGCGTTGCAAACTGCGCTTCAACTGGCAGTGCATGAGGTTGATACGCAAATGTCAACTTGGAACCCGGGCAGCGATCTGATGCGGTTCAATGCGGCCCCTTTGGACGAATGGGTGGTCTTGCCAGGCCATCTGATGCAGGTGTTGGCAGCCGGTTTGGCGATCAGTCAGGCCACGGGCGGCGCTTTTGAGATGAATGTCGGCGATGCAGTCAGCGCCTGGGGTTTTGGCACGGCTCCGATCAACCTTGAGGCCGTCCGTTCCGCCTCGCATCGCAAGCGGGTCCGCGCCTATGAGGCGGTGACCCTCGATATGGCCGGTTCGCGCGCCAGAAAGACCGCAGTACTTGCGCTTGATCTGTCAGGCATCGCCAAGGGTTATGGAGTTGATCGGCTGGCCGAGGCATTGGCCGCATCAGGCGTAACCAATACGCTCTGCGCCATTGATCGTGAGGTAAGAGCACTTGGCACTCAGGCAGACGGCCGCCCTTGGGCGGTGGCAATCGAGGCCCCGGATTCGACTGTGCGGCAC
>JAGPBG010000197.1 GCA_018063485.1 Cypionkella sp. | reverse complement strand
GGGTTTATCCATACTCCCCTTGTCAGCAACGCACTGGACGCGGCGACGCTGAAGTACCTCGAAGGTGAGCACGCCCTGAACCGGCTTGGCCAACCCGAAGAAGTTGCCGCGCTGATCGTCTTTTTGCTGTCGGATCGTGCAAGTTTCATCACCGGGTCGTATCACCTGGTCGATGGCGGCTATACGGCGCGCTAGTTTTGCGGGCCCGCTCTTGCCGAGCGGGCCATGGATTCAGCTTTGATCGCTATCGGGAACTGGCGATCTGTTTGGCCGGGCCAAAAGCCAATACACCCAACGCCCGACATCTGGCGGCGCTCATCGGTGTATTACCGAAAGGCTTTCATATGGGGAAACTGGCCTTTGGCGAGATATGCTTCCTCCTCGGCGGTCGATTTGCGGTTCAGCACACCATTGCGATGCGGATGCCGACCAAACGCCGCGATAATTTCTCGAACATCGCGGGCTTGGTTGACCAAGCCGGAATAGATCGGCTTTAACGGGGCCGGGGCTGTATCGGCGATGTCTTGGCGCAGGGCGATCAACTGGTCGAGGCGCTGCAAATGGTGCGGCCCCTCGCAATGGCCCAAGGGCAGACCATAGACGATCTGGTACCAGGGTGTCTGTAACCGGGAATAATCGCCGTTCGATAAACCGCTCATCACCAGCGATAGCGCATAGGGATCTTGCGCAAAGGCGCGGGCATGCTGGCGCCAGACCGAGCGGGAAAACTGATCCAGCACGGTGATCAGCGCCAGCCTGCCAAACGGGCTCTGCGCCCAGGTGTCAAGTTGCCCCTGCGCCGCGCTTTCGGCAATATCTGCAAACCGCGCCATGATCTGCACATCCGCACCGCCCTGCATACGCCAGCGCCAATGCGCATGGTGCGCCTGCGGGTCCACATCCAAAGCGCACCCCTCAGGAAACCAGAAATCAAGCACATCGTCCCAGTCCTGATGCTTTTTGACAGCCGACATTTCAACCGCATCTCCAGAATTCTGCCAGGGGTTACCCATCTTTTCGCGTCAACCGTGAAGGCGTCTCTACTTTTGCAGCACATAGTTGCCGGGGGCATCGACCAGCGGGGCGTAGCCGGCACTTGCATTCCCCATCTCTGGCGGGGCGATCGGCGGCCCCGATTGCGAGCCAAGCCATTTGGCCCAGGCCTCCCACCAGGATCCGGCATGTGTTTCGGCCTCGGCCGCCCAAGTCTCGGGGCTGATGTAGCGATCCATCATGCCCTTGGTTCTGACCTGATAAGACCGGCGTGGGTGGCCCGGTTGCGAGACGATGCCGCCATTATGGCCGCCGCTGGTCAGAGCGAAGGTCACCTCAGCATCGGTCAGCGCCTGTATCTTGAAAACTGAGGGCCAAGGTGCCACGTGATCCTTTTGCGTGCCAACGGCAAAGATCGGCAGCCGGATGTCGGACAGCGCGATCGGCTGCGCATTGACGGTGAAGCGCCCTTCGGCCAGATCATTGTTGAGATAGAGTTTGCGCAGATACTCCGAATGCATCGCATAGGGCATCCGCGTTCCGTCAGCGTTCCATGCCATCAGATCAATCATCGGCCGGCTTTCACCCATCAGATAATTGCGCACCCCCCGCGACCAGATCAGATCGTTCGAGTTGAGCATCTGGAACGCACCGGCCATTTGGGTGGTGTCCAGATAACCCTGTTTCCACATGACACTGTCAAGGAAGGCGAGTTGGCTTTCGTTGATGAAAAGCTGCAATTCTCCCGGTTCGGTGAAATCAACCTGACTGGCAAGCAAGGACAGCGAGGCCAGTCGGTCATCGCCATCACGGGCCATCGCGGCGGCGGCGATCGACAGCAAGGTGCCACCCAGGCAATAGCCCGCCGCGTGGATTTTGCTGCCCGGCACGATCGCCCCAACCGCTGTCAGTGCCGCCATCACGCCAAGCTGGCGGTAATCATCCATATTGAGATCGCGGTCGCCTGCATCCGGGTTCTTCCAGGAAATCATGAACACCGTGTGGCCTTGTTCAACCAGATAGCGCACCATCGAGTTGTGCGGTGACAGATCAAGGATATAGTATTTCATGATCCAGGCCGGGACGATCAGGATCGGCTCGGGACGCACATTCCCCGTCAGCGGGGTGTATTGGATAAGTTCGATCAACCGGTTGCGATAGACGACCTTGCCTTTCGTCACCGCAACATCCTTGCCCGGCACAAACGCCTCGACGCCCGTGGGCAGAGCACCTGCAGTGGCATCTTGCGCGTCCTTCAGGGCGTTCTGCATCCCCCGGACAAGGTTCGCCCCAGAGGTCTCTCGCGTTCGCGCCAACACTTCGGGGTTGGTCCAAAAGAAGTTGGACGGCGAGGCCATGTCGAGCAGTTGGCGCGTCAGAAACTGCAATTCCTGTTCATGTTGTTTGGTGACACCGGGGACCCCTGTCACCACATTGTGCCACCACTGCTGTTGCAGCAAGAAGCCCTGATAGATCATGTTATATGGCTTGGTCTGCCAGGCATCGCCCTTAAAACGATTGTCCTGCGGCAATGGCACAATGCAGGGTTCGACTTTATCAGAGGTTCCCGCACAACGAAGTGCGAAACGGGTCTGGCGCTGCATTTTGTCGGCGGCTTTTTCAACCAGTTTCAACCGCTTGCCGGGGGCTGCCGTGATATGGGTCGCCCAATCGAACCAGGCCCCCATCAGCGCGGCAGGCGACAACCCGAGTGTAAAACGCGAAATGGCGCTTTGCATGGCGTGGTCCAGCGTGTCGTGGATTGACGTGACCTGTTCAGGCCGCTTGCCAGAATGCGCGCTCTGTCCAGGCGCACCAGATACCGGATCCGGTTTCGGGTTTGTATTCTGTGAGGTAGCATCCTCTGCCACTGCGCGCGTATCTTTTGTGGCCTGCGTGGGGGATGTGTCGCCCGATCCAGCCTTTTGTTGATGATCCTGCAGGGACACGATCCGGGTTTTTTCCTTATGAGACATTGATTCTGTTCCTTGTACTTTTCCTCGGAGCCCTGGCGCCGACGCATTGCGACAGATTTCGCGAGTATTGAATTCGATAAGTGCCACGGCGGATCAATTCTGAACACTCATGACAAGACCCTCGGAGTTAAGGAATTCATTACCGCCGAGGGCGGTGAATGTAACGCAATTCCTGCCCTTGCGCGGGCCGCCGACCATGGTCATGCATATGCTGTCGCCCTCAAAATCCCATGTCCCTGAAAACGAAAGCACCAACATCTTCAAGGTCACTTCTCCATCCGGAAGATATCTCAGGCGTATATTTACGCCCTTGCGCGTGGCGGTCAGTTCCTTGCCGATGATCTGCCGGGACATTTGGCCCTGCGTCAGGGCCTCGCCCGCCGAGGCAGCCAGCGGCATCGTGGCAATCAAGATTGCGGCCAGGATATTGACACTCTGCAACTTTCGTTCCTCCTGCTTTTGTCTGAGCCCCACCCCTGCGGCGCGGGGCGCTGCAAACGGTTTTCCCGGTGATTACTGCCCCGCTGGTTGCGGCAATACCAGAATCCAACGCTTGCAGTAAAAGTGCGACTCACATAAGATAGTAATTGGTTACTATCTCAATTCAAGCCCTGACTCCATCACAAACGATGTTTCAGATGCAACCATCCCTGCGAGGATCATCATGCTGACAGGCAAACTCAACATCGCGTCGGGGTTCTTGTTCCTGACGTTTTTCATGCTCTATGGTTTTCTGCTGATCTACCTGCGTGATTTCGCACCGGGAAAAGAGCAATGGATCGCCGAATACGGCGTGGGCAAGCATTTTGAATCGCGCCTGGCCCATGTCCATGGCAATCTCTTTGCGCTTCTCAACATCGCGGTCGGACTGGTTCTGTTGCGCCTGCCAGCGTCGGCAAGCAGGGCCTGGATTTCGGGGCTGGCACTTGCGGGCATGTTGATGCCATTGGGCATACTCGCGGAACTGGTGTTCGGGGTGCCGCCTGTCTTTGTGCTGGCCGGTGGGGCCTTTATGGTCATCGCGACGGGTTGGCTTGGCGTTGCAAGCTGGCGGATGGATGCGTCCGCATGACTGGTGCCCAGGCAAAGAACCTGCCCGCCGCGGAACGGCGCAATGTCACCGTCGAGGCGGTGATTGATCTGGCCGGTACGATGAACCCCGGCGACATAACCACGGCGGCCATCGCCAAACACATGCATCTGACCCAAGGCGCGCTGTTTCGGCACTTTCCCAACAAAGAGGCCATTTGGCAGGCCGTCATGCAATGGGTCGCAGCCCGTCTGATGGCCCGGATCGACAAGGCCGCTGCCGGGATCGACGATCCCTTGGCCGCGATGCAAGCGATGTTTCAGGCCAATGTCGCCTTTGTGGCCGACCACCCCGGCGCGCCGCGCATGTTGTTCGCAGAGCTTCAGGGCGCTGCGATGACCCCGGCAAAACGGCTGGCACGCGCACTTATGGCGCAATACGCGGCGCGCCTGAACGATCATATCCTTGCCGCCAAAACTCGGGGCGAATTGCCCGCCGATCTGGATGTCGAGGCCGCAATCGTGCTGTTCATCGGTAGCATTCAGGGGCTGGTGATGCAGGCGCTGATTTCAGGCGACATGGGGCGGATGCTGACCATTGCCCCCCGTGTATTTCTTATTTACCGGCAAGGCATTGAAGCTGCTTCACCGGATCAGCGGCGGCGCTAGCCAAGTCTCGGGAGATTTCCATCGCGCATGTCCTGGTGGTGTTGGCAGCTCTTGTCGGTTTCGCAGCCTGGAAGGTTCTGCTGGCCCCCAGCGACCTGCCGCTCAAGGGTCTTGCCCGTGGCAATGGCCGGATCGAGGCGGATATAATCGATGTTTCGACCCGACCGGCCGGGCGGATTGCCGAAATCGCGCTGCGTGAGCGCGATCTGGTGCAGGCCGATCTGGCATCGGCAGCGCTGCGGGCAAAAATGACGTCTGACAGATCAGCCCGAAGCGCCGCCGATTTGTCAGATCATTTGGATTTGAGCTTTACCGATGTTACGGCGACAGCGTTCTTCATGCTGGGTGCGGCAGCGATGGTTTTTACAACTTCCTTCTTTGGTTTCTTTTCATCACGTCGTCGTTTTGTCA
>JAGPBG010000005.1 GCA_018063485.1 Cypionkella sp. | reverse complement strand
CACCAGCAAGATGGTTGATTTGATAAGATTCTGATATAGTTGCGGAATATCAATGATCGTCATCGTGTTCATCATGGTTCCGATCAGCGCCGCCCCAATGAGAACATTGCGTACTCCGCCCTTGCCACCCGAAAGCCCGATACCGCCGATCACCGCCACCAGCACGATGTCATAAAGCAGCGTGGAGTTGACCACACGGGTATTGATGGATTGCAGGCTTGCCGCCGTCAGCAATCCGGCCACAAAAGCGGCCAGCGCCGAAAGCAGATAGCGCAACACCAACATCGGCCGCACTGGCATCCCGGCATTGCGCGCGGCTGCCGGATTGTCGCCAGCGTAATAGACATAGCGGCCCCATTTGGTGAAGCGCAGGAACAGAAACACCGCAAAAGCGAGCGCTGCAAAGATGTAGACATCCACTGGAATCCCCACCGGCCGCATTTGCCCCAGCCCGATGATCCAATGGCCACCGGGTACCGAAACCGCATCCTGCGGGATCAATTGCGATCTGACAAAACCGAAAACGAAAGATCCACTGGCCAGCGTCACGAAAATTGCAGGCACCTCGGCATAGGCCACCAAAAACCCGTTTGCCAACCCAACCGCCAGCACTCCGGCCAAGGCTAGGCCCAGCGCCGCGCCATCCGTCATCCCTGAAGCCAGGAGCTGCAAATACCAGGCGACCGACATCGCCATTACAGCCACCATCGACAGGTCTATCCCCCGCCCAATGACCACCACCGACATGCCCAGCGCCAAGATCCCCAGCACCGAAACCGACCGCACAATCGCAATCAGGTTCCCCACCGTCAGAAATCCGGGCAAAGCCGCAGCCGCAGCCAGAAAGATCAGCACGGTGATCCAAAGCACAATGCGTTCCTGATTAAGGCTGCTCAAGAATTTCCCCGGCACAGCGCCCATTGCCGTCACCTGCCCCCAAATCAGCGCTGCGCCGCACCCCGGCGCAGGTTTCGAAACCCTAGGCGAGCGGTGATAAATACGTCAAATGAATATTATCGGCGCAAACCCATGCGGATTGGGAATGGGTCAGACTACATTCAGCCGGGACTTGAGCGGGCTTTGCCGCGCAACATCCTTGGCATCCTCAAGACGGATATGAGCCCCCAGCGCCTCGACAAAGCGCAACCCATAAGCAGGCAGTGGCGCGCGCCGGTCCCACATGGCACAAATGTCAAACTCAACTGGCTCACCGTTCAACGCAATGGGGCGCACCACCAAAGACCTGCCCGCCACCCGCGCCGACGAGGGCACCACCGCCACCCCGTTTCCACCCTCGGCCATCGCAAACAGTGTATGCGGTGAATAGCTTTCCATCACCAAAGAGGGCGGATGACCAATCAGACGACAGGCCGCATCAAACACTTCGCGCGATGCGTGGCGCCGGTTCAGGGTAAGAATCGGATAGACCAAAAGCTCTGCCATCTCGATCGGCCTGCCGAAATCGGCCAGAAATTCCGGAAGCGCCACCGCCAGAAACGCCAACCGGCCCAGGCGGATGGTTTCAAAGGCATCAATCGGTGTCGACGGCGTGGCCGCAATTGTCAGATGAACCGATCCCGCCCGCAGCCGTTCGGCCAGCTCCGGTCCGCCGCCATCCTCAAGCCTGATCTCGATTCCTGGATTATGGCCGACCCAGTCTTTCAGGAATGACGGTAAGAATCGCTCGATCAGTTGCGAACAGGCTCCAATCCGCAACAGTCCCGCCTGATCGCTTTTCAATTCATCGGCAAAGCTGCGCAAACTGCGCTCGCTTGCCAAAAGAGCATTCACCCGCCCCAAAACTGCCTCGCCCTCCGGCGTCAGCCGCAAATTGCGCCCGGCTTTCTCGAACAACTTGATGCCTAGCGATTCTTCCAATGCCTTGATTTGCCGCGACAGCGCCGATTGCGTCAGGTTCAGCCGGTCTGCCGCCAGCGTCACGCTTTGCAGATCGGCAACGGCGGCGAAACCGGCGTAGGTGCGAATATCCATGAACTCTCCGCGATTGTCTGCAAATGCTAGGCTGCGCACCACTTTGCTGTCAATCGCGGTTTCAACCCTTGACAAAGGGCGAGCACGCGCAACCAACACCCTGAAATCACAAGATCAAGAAGGTGCCCTACATAAGCGCGCCTCGTATTCCAACAGCGCTATCAGCCCTTCACGATAGCTTGGATAGGCCAGCTTTACTGCCAGTTCGGTCTTGATCCGATCATTTCGAACCCGCTTCGATTCCGCGTAAAAGGATCGCGCCATCGGTGACATTTCGGCCTCATCAAACGCCACTTCCGGCGGGCTTGGCAGGCCCAGAAGCTGCGCCGCGTAGTCCAGCACATCCTCGGGCGGAGCAGGCTCATCATCGCAAACATTATAGACCGCCCCCGGATTGGGCCGCGCGATGGACGCCATCAGGGTGGCGACAAGATCCTCAACATGAATGCGGCTGAACACCTGCCCCGGCTTGATGATCCGCCGTGCAGTGCCATCCCTGACCTTTTCAAACGGCCCTCGCCCCGGTCCGTAAATGCCGGCCAGTCGAAACACCTGCAGCGGCAGCCCGGTCGCAGCCCAATCCCTCTCGGCCTGAACCCGCGCCACTGCGCGCCCGGAAAGCGGGGCGACCGGGGTTTGCTCATCCACCCAGCCCCCTTGCCGATCTCCGTAAACCGCAGTCGTCGAAAGATATCCCAGCCACTCTGGCCGTGCGGCTTTGATCTGATCCCGCGCCGCCATCAGAAATGGATCGCCCCCGGCCCCCGGCGCCGCAGAAATCAAGACATGCGTCGCCCGCGTCAAAGCCTGCGTCAGATCGCCCGGCCAGAGCAAAGGCTCCACTCCACCCGCCCGCATCACCTCAGCGCGACCGGCATCCCGCGTCGTCCCCACCACCTTCCAGCCCAGAGGAAGCAAGTGCCGCGCCAAAGCAGCCGCCGAATAGCCGTGACCAAGGGAAAGGAGGTTTTTCATCTCGCCAATATCCGCCCGACCCACGCCCGCCGCAAGACCCGTCATCAAGACTTAGCTTGCGATGCCCATGATTTCGGCCTTAGATGCCCGATCAAATTCTGGAAGATGCCATTATGCACGACGAATCCTTGCCGATCCTGTCTCCTGACCATTCCGAGATGCAGTCTTTCACTGATGCCGCCGCCGCAGTCACAAGGCTCGAGCAGCTTTATGCCGAAGCGACCAGTTTTCTGGCCCGGCATTTCAGCCTGGCGGTTCTGGGGGGTAAACCGGCCAGCCGCTTTCGCGCATTCTATCCCGAAATCCGGCTTTCAGTAACCAGCCACGTCAAACCTGACAGCCGATTGTCCTTTGGACATGTGGCTGGGCCGGGCAATTATTCAACCACGATCACCCGACCCGACCTGTTTCGCAGCTATCTGATCCAACAACTTGAGTTGCTGATGTTGAACCATGGCGTGGCCATTCAGATTGCTACCTCGACAACCCCGATCCCGGTGCATTTCGCGGTAGCTGGCAACGCGGCGGTTTCGGTTCCGCAAGAAGGTGTGCTCGATTTCAGCCTGCGCGACGTGTTTGATGTGCCCGATCTTGCCACGACCAACGATGATATTGTGAACGGCGTAGATATCCGCAACCCCGACGGCTCCGCCCCTTTGGCCCCGTTCACGGCACAGCGGGTGGATTACAGCCTTGCACGCCTGTCACATTACACCGCCACCGACGCTTCGCATTTCCAAAACCATGTCCTGTTCACCAATTATCAGTTTTACGTTGATGAGTTCGAGTCCTTTGCCCGCGCAGCTTTGGGTGATCCGACATCTGGCTACACCGCCTTTGTTGCGACCGCGAACCAGATCATCACCAGCCCGGATGGCGTGATTCAGCCCAGCGCCAAACTGCCACAGATGCCGACATACCATCTAAAGCGCCGCGATGGTCAGGGGATAACCCTGGTCAATATCGGCGTCGGCCCTTCGAATGCCAAAACCGCTACCGATCACATTGCCGTCTTGCGGCCTCATGCCTGGTTGATGGTTGGCCATTGCGCGGGCCTGCGCAACAGCCAGAGCATGGGGGATTTCGTGCTGGCGCACGCCTATGTGCGCGAAGATCACGTTCTGGATGATGATCTGCCAACCTGGGTGCCCATTCCTGCATTGGCCGAAATTCAGATCGCGCTGCAAGAAGCGGTGGCTGATATCACGCAGCTGCAGGGCTATGAGCTGAAACGGATCATGCGCACCGGCACCGTGGCCACCATCGACAACCGCAATTGGGAGCTGCGCGATCAGTCCGGCCCGGTGCGCCGTCTGAGCCAAAGCCGGGCAATTGCTCTGGATATGGAAAGCGCCACCATCGCCGCCAACGGTTTTCGGTTTCGTGTTCCTTATGGCACTCTGCTTTGCGTATCGGACAAGCCTTTGCACGGCGAATTGAAACTGCCGGGAATGGCGTCGGAGTTCTACAAGACTCAGGTCTCTCGTCATCTGCAAATCGGGATCCGGGCAATGGAACGGCTGCGCGAAATGCCGCTGGAACGCATCCACAGCCGGAAATTGCGTAGCTTTGAGGAAACGGCTTTTCTCTAAAGTTGTAATTTGACCTTGTTTCAGGCCGAAACCTCTTGCCTTGAGGCGACCAAATCGTGAAAAGCGCAGCATAAGCCGTGACGGCATAGACAGGCTCGGGTTTCAGTCCTGGGCCGCAAAGAAGGAACAAAGAATGTCCAAACCGATGACCAAGACCCAACTTCTCGCCGCTATCGCGGACTCAATGGGGTCTGACAAGAAAACCGCCTCGGCCGCTTTGGACGCCATTGCTGAAATCGTGGCGCGTGAAGTGGCGGCAGGCGGGGCTGTCACTCTGCCGGGTCTGGGCAAAATGGTTTGCCGTGAACGCCCCGAGCGCCAGGTCCGCAACCCTGCCACCGGCGAGACCGTGACCAAGGCTGCCGACAAGCAGGTCAAATTCGCCATCGCCAAGGCGTTGAAAGACAGCGTCAACGCATAAGGTTGATTGCCCCTTGCGGGGCGATCAAAGGATTGAAAGGGTCGCCCGATCGGGCGGCCTTTTTGTTTGGCCAGTAGAGGAGAGCCTATGGATCTGCGTGTCATGGCCATGGGACTGGCGTTTTCGCTCATGTGGTCGTCGGCCTTCGCCACGGCCAGAATCATCGTTGCCGGAGCCCCGCCGTTGCTGGCCTTGTCGCTACGCTTTGCGATTTCCGGCCTTATTGCAGTGGTCGTCGCCCGTGCATTGGGCCAAAGCTGGCGGCTTAACCGGCCCATTGCGCGCTCGGTCCTGATTTTTGGCCTGTGCCAAAATGCCCTCTACCTTGGGCTGAACTTCATTGCGCTCAAGAAGATCGAGGCTTCGCTCGCCTCGATCATTGCCTCGTCGATGCCGCTTATCGTGGCGCTGCTCGGCTGGCTTTGGCGCAGAGAAAAGATCGCCCCATTGGGAATTGCCGGATTGGGCGCCGGGTTCCTTGGCGTGGCGATGATCATGGGCGGGAGGGTCAGCACAGGGGCCGATCCCGTCGCCATCTTGCTTTGCTTGATCGGTGCCATTTCACTGGCCGTCGCAACCTTGACCGTAAGCGCGGTGTCCTCGGGGGGAAATCTTCTTATGGTTGTGGGGCTGCAAATGCTGGTTGGCTCGGTCAGTCTTGGGGTGATTTCCGCCATGTCAGAGACATATTTCATTGTTCCAAGCCTGCCCTTGGTTGTGGCCTTTGCCTATCAGATTGCAGTTCCGGGATTGGCGGCAACCCTGTTATGGTTCGCTCTTGTAGGAAGAGCGGGGGCCGTAAAAGCCTCGACCTTTCATTTTCTGAACCCGTTTTTTGGCGTGGTGGTAGCAGCAATTCTGCTGGGCGAACACATAAACGGATTGGACATGATCGGTGTCGCAATTGTCACCGTCGGCATTTTGGCCGTTCAGATGAGCAAGATGCAGCGCTTGGGTTGATACGTTGGCCCCATTCGATATCCATTGCGCAACACCCAAACCCGGCTTTCATAGAAATGGGACAAACCGCCGCCTTAGAGCCGCTTTGCGATCTCATCCATTGCGCAAACCAAGGCTTCGCTTATTCCCGGCTCTGAAAGTGCATGGCCCGCAAGGGGGATGATCCGTAACTCGCAAGCCGCCCAATTGCTGGACAGCTTCCATGCTGAAACCGGCGGGCAGATCATGTCATAGCGGCCCTGCACGATCACGGTAGGAATATGCGCAATCCGGTTACGCTGTGCCATGATCCAGCCGTCATGTTCCAGAAAGCCGGCGTTCTGAAAGTAGTGATTTTCCAATCTGGCAAAAGTACGAGAATAGTCTGCCGGACCTTCCGCCAGCGGCCCGTCATAGCGCACCGAGGCCAGGGCATTTTCCCAACCGGACCATAGCCGCCCTGCCAAAGTTTCTTGCGCCAGAACCTTGGAAAACAGCAGGCGATGATACCCCGCAATCGGGGTTGAACGCTCTGCCTCGGGCAATATGGACAGGAATTTTTCCCAAAGATCTGGAAAGAATGCCCCCACCCCACCGCCATAGAACCAATCCAATTCGGCATTGGTCATCAGAAACACCCCGCGCAAGACCATGTGCGACAGACGTGTCGGGTGCGTGATCCCATAAATCAGAGCGAGTGTCGCGCCCCAACTGCCGCCAAAACCGATGAATTGATCGATCGCCAATTCGGTTCTGATCCGCTCGATATCCGCAATCAGGTGCCAGGTGGTATTGTTTTCGACTGAAGCATGTGGCCGCGAACGTCCGCAGCCGCGTTGGTCAAACAACACCACCCGATAGACCGCAGGGTCAAAATACCGCCGCATCGCGGGGCTGCACCCACCGCCGGGGCCTCCATGGAATACCAGAACCGGAACGCCATCTTGACGCCCACATTGCTCGACATAAATCCTGTGCCCATCGCCCATGTCGATCATCCGCTGATCAAATGGCTCAATGTGCGGGTAAAGATAGTCGGCTGCGCGCTTTTGGCCTGATTTCTGGAACATCATTGCACTATATAACCGCTGTATGCCGACCGGATACAAGCCATCCGGCACAGGAAAGCGAAAGGACTGATCATGCAAAGCAGTATCAACCCCGCCGAAGTGGCCAAATTCGAGGCAATGGCTGCTGAATGGTGGGATCCGCATGGCAAGTTCCAGCCGCTGCATCAGATGAATCCCTGCCGTCTGGATTATATCACCAGCCAGATCGCCGCTGAATTTGATCGTGATCTGACCAGGCCAAAGCCCTTTGTCGGCTTGCGGTTGCTGGATATCGGCTGCGGAGGTGGCTTGTTGTCCGAGCCCATGGCCCGGCTCGGGGCCGAGGTGTTGGGAGCTGATGCCGCACCGCGGAATATTCCGGTTGCGCAATTGCACGCCCAGCAATCAGGCCTGGACATAGATTACCGCGTCACCACCGCCGAAGATCTGGCCGCCATGGGCGAGCAGTTTGACGTGGTGTTGAATATGGAAGTGGTGGAGCATGTGGCCGACCCCCAAGCCTTTCTGACCACCTGTCAAACGCTTTTGAAACCGGGCGGGCTGTTGATCTGCTCAACCCTCAATCGCAATGCCAAGAGTTTTGCCTTTGCAATTGTCGGGGCGGAATGGGTGATGCGCTGGTTGCCAAAAGGCACGCATGACTGGGCAAAATTCATCACCCCGGATGAATTGTATGAAATGATTCGCGGTGCAGGTTTAGAGCCGGTGGACCGAAAGGGTATGGTCTTTAATCCGCTTGGTTGGAGTTGGAGCCTTTCGGCGCGCGATTTGTCCTGCAATTATGTGACCACCAGCACCAGAAGGGTCTGATTTCGGCGTGCCTGCGCTTTTCCTATTGCATGATAGGCGATCAGACGCCAACCGCACCACCATCTTGACCTCGATCAAGCCAAAGCCGTGCGGTCGGGCGTATAGTTGCAGCGCTGGGTCCGTTGCCCGGCGCAGAATAGGAGACAAGATATGAGCAAGACTTCTCAAAAAGCTGCGGAGAACTTGGGCGCAGACGCGATGCAACAGTGGGTCGAGATGGTCAGCGAAGGCGTCCAGTTTGTCGTTTCACGCGTACAGCAGGATCTTGAGTTCCAGCAAACTCTGCTAGGCTGCCGGACCCTGGAAGATCTTCAAAAGGTTCAGGGCGATTACTACCGCAGGACGATGGAACAGTATTCCGCCGAATCCGCGCGGATGATGGCGCGGATGGTGGAGTCCAATGGCCTGCCAAAGGCGATGAGCGGAGCAAAACGACGCTATGACGACGTGCCGCTATAGCTCTCGGGCAATTCGACAAATGCCCGAAATCACGGGCACCGAGAGTTTAGTGAATGAATTGGGCCGCAGAGCCCCATAGTTGCTTGACGCGCGCATCGCGCCCGCAGGCGTCACGATAGAACGCATAGGCGTTGCGCTTTTCTTTTGGGCCACGACGGGTCAACACGACATCTGTGCTTTTGTAATAGTCTTGATGATAGGCCTCGGCCTTCCAGAATGTTTTGGCCGCCAAAACCGGAGTAACCACCTTCTGGCCCAGATCAGCCGTTGCTTTGGCCACTTCGGCCTTGGCCGTGGCCTGCTGAACGGCATTCTGGGCAAAAATGGCAGACCGATAGGCGTTGCCCCGATCGCAGAACTGCCCGCCCGCATCCGTCACATCAGTTGACCGCAAAAATCTATTGACCACTTCAGCATAGCTGATTTTCGCATTGTCGAAAGTAATCCTCACCGCCTCATAATGGCCCTCGTGGTCATCATAGGTCGGGTTTTGGCTATCGCCCCCGGTATAGCCGGACACCACATCTTTCACCCCCGAAACCGCTTCAAAGTTCGATTCGACACACCAGAAACATCCGCCGGCAAGGATCGCCGTTTCGGTTTTTGCTGAGGCGGCGCCCGCAAGGGCGAACGTAAGGGCGAGGGCATGGCGAAGCATCGGACATCTCCTTCGTTTTGGCAACGATGCGGGCACCGGGCGCTCCGGGCAACTCACCCATCCGTGAGGTCACGCCAAGGTGATCCCGATCTCTGGACCAGAAGCACAAACCATAGCGACAGCGTCCCCTACCGCAGGCCGGTGCTTCCTTCGCAATTGCGTCTGCTTTTTGCCAAGGGTCAGCGCCGCTTGGCAACCCGCGCATTACGCGTGGCGATCAGCTTGAGGCGCAGCGCGTTCAAGCGGATGAATCCCGCCGCATCTTTCTGATCATAGGCACCTGCATCCTCTTCAAAGGTCACATGCTTTTCGGAATAAAGCGAATGATCCGACCAGCGCGCAACCGTCCTCGCCGAGCCTTTGTAAAGTTTCAGACGCACTGTGCCGGTCACATGCTCTTGGGACTTATCAATCAGAGCTTGCAGCATTTCGCGTTCGGGCGAGAACCAGAATCCGTTGTAAATCAACTCGGCATAGCGCGGCATGATGCTGTCTTTCAGATGCCCGGCCCCGGAATCAAGCGTGATCTGCTCGATGCCGCGATGCGCCTCCAACAAGATCGTGCCGCCGGGCGTTTCATAAACGCCGCGCGATTTCATGCCCACAAAGCGGTTTTCCACCAGATCAAGCCTGCCTACGCCGTGCGCACCGCCGATTTCATTCAATTTGGTCAGGATCGTAGCGGGCGACATTGGCTCGCCGTTGATCGCAACTGCATCGCCGCGCTCGAAGGTAATTTCGATCATCTCTGGCGTGTTCGGCGCATCTTCGGGATTCACGGTACGCTGATAGACGTATTCGGGCGCTTCATCCGCAGGATTCTCAAGCGCCTTGCCTTCTGAAGATGTGTGCAGAAGATTGGCGTCCACCGAGAACGGGGCCTCGCCACGTTTGTCCTTCGCAATCGGGATCTGATTCTTCTCGGCGAATTCGATCAGCTTGGAGCGGCTGGTCAAATCCCATTCGCGCCACGGCGCAATCACCTTGATGGCCGGGTTCAGCGCATAGGCGCTCAGTTCGAACCGCACCTGATCATTGCCCTTTCCGGTTGCGCCATGTGCCACGGCATCGGCGCCGGTTTGTTCAGCGATTTGAACAAGATGCTTGGAGATCAGCGGGCGGGCAATCGAGGTTCCCAGCAGATACAGGCCTTCATAAAGCGCGTTGGCGCGGAACATCGGGAATACGTAGTCGCGCACAAATTCTTCGCGCACGTCGATGATGTGAATGTTTTCTTTCCTGATCCCCAGCAGCACCGCCTTGGCACGCGCGGGCTCCAATTCTTCGCCTTGTCCGAGATCGGCTGTAAAGGTCACCACCTCACAGCCATATTCCGTTTGCAGCCATTTCAGGATGATTGAGGTATCAAGCCCGCCCGAGTAGGCGAGAACAACTTTCTTCGGTACAGACATGGCTGGCTCCTCAAGTGCTATTCAGCGCGGTCTATTGGGTTTTTGCGCGCCAAACAAGACCGATTGGCCTTGTCTTGTTGCTGCTATATGCTGCGCCGATGACCGATTTTATCCAAGCCGCCCGCCAATCCACCCGCGCCCTGCGCGAACTTTTCCCCCGCACGCCGCTGCAACGGAATGAGCATCTTTCGCAACGCTTCGAGGCAGACATCTGGCTGAAGCGGGAAGACCTGTCCCCGGTGCGCAGCTATAAATTGCGCGGGGCTTTCACGGCGATGCGCAAGATGCGGGCGCTGCATCCCGCGCAAACCGAGTTTGTATGTGCTTCGGCCGGAAACCACGCGCAGGGCGTTGCCTTTGCCTGTCGTCATTTCGGGGTGCGGGGAACGATCTTCATGCCGGTGACAACGCCGCAACAAAAAATCGACAAAACCCGCGCATTTGGCGGGGACTCAGTTCAGATCGTGTTGACTGGCGACTATTTTGACCAAACCCTTGCAGCCAGCCAGATATTTTGCGCGGAAAAAGGCGCTCATTTCCTGTCACCCTTTGACGATGAGGATGTGATCGAAGGGCAGGCCTCGGTGGCTGTAGAAATGCTGGATCAATTGGGTCATGCACCTGATCTGGTGATCTTGCCGGTGGGCGGCGGCGGTCTGGCCTCTGGCGTGACGCGCTTTTTGCGTAGCGAAGCACCAGCGACCGGGTTTCGCTTTGTCGAACCCTTGGGCGGTGCCAGCCTGACGGCGGCGCTTGCCGCGCAAGAGCCTGTGACGCTGCGAAAGATCAACAGCTTTGTGGATGGTGCCGCGGTGGCGCGCCTGGGGGATCGCACCTTTGCCGCGCTTGCGTGGATAAGGCCGGATGAAGTGATTCTTGCCCCCGAGGATCGGATTTGCGTAACGATGCTTGAGATGCTGAATGTTGAAGGGATCGTGCTGGAACCTGCCGGTGCGCTTTCGATTGATGTGCTGCCCGAGCTTGCCGAAACCATTCGCGGCAAGACCGTGGTTTGCGTGACATCGGGCGGGAATTTTGATTTTGAACGCCTGCCCGAAGTCAAAGAGCGGGCGCAGCGATATTCCGGAGTGAAGAAATATTTCATCTTGCGTATGCCCCAGCGTCCCGGCGCGTTGAAAGAATTTCTGGCTATGCTTGGCCCCGAGGATGACATTGCCCGCTTTGAGTATCTCAAGAAGTCGGCGCGAAATTTTGGCTCCGTTCTGATAGGGATCGAAACCAGGTCCGCAGGCAGTTTCGCCGAGCTTTTCGCAAAGATGGAGGCGGCGGCCTTTACCTATCGCGACATTACCAACGATGAAATTCTTGCGGAGTTTCTGATTTAGGCGGCATTCAGGCGGGCCAGACCGGCGACAAACGCGGCCTTGGTCAGGAGGTATAGCCCTTGCAATGCTTCGGGATCAACAACCGCATGGCCGCGGGCGGCGGCGCGTTCTCCGTCCTGACAAAGGTTTGCAAAATCGGAAAACCCTAGATTCAACGCTGCTCCTTTCAGAAAATGCAGATCGGCCTCAATCGCCCTTTGATCACATTGATCTGAAATACGCGCGACAACCTCATCTGTCTCCTCCAGAAAAAGCGCGACAATCTCGTCAAACGCATCGTCACCAACCTCGGATCGCAGCTCGGATACCCGTTCCCATTTTATCATTTTGGCCCTCGTCAACCACCTCCGACACCGCAAGCATGCAGGAGCGACATTAACACTCGATAACTTCTGCCTCCAAAAAATGGGCATTTTTAGCTTTCACACTCCCTTAATGCCTGCCGCTGCACAACGAAGGGGCCGTAACACAAAGGACCATATGTGATCGCTGCATCGAGCCTCCGTATCCAGCCAGACGCAGCCAGACGCAATTTGCCAATGCGGACGGTCCTGATTGTCGATGACAGCAAGGCGCAGCGCCGCATCCTTTCAATGCAGCTTGAGCGATGGGGCTATCAGATTACCGAGGCCTGCAATGGCGATGAGGCGTTGGCGCTTTGTCTGCATGAACATTTTGATCTGATTCTCTCCGATTGGATGATGCCGGGCATGTCAGGGCTTGAATTTTGCAAAGCCTTTCGCGACCTTGAGCGACAGGAGTATGGCTATTTCATCCTGTTGACGTCAAAATCGGAAAAGACCGAGATCGCCAGCGGGCTTGAAAATGGTGCTGATGATTTTCTGACAAAACCCGTCAGCGCCGACGAACTCCGCGCTCGTTTACGGGCCGGAGAACGCATCCTGAGTATGCAAAACCAATTGGTGGAGAAGAACCGTCTGGTGGTGAGCACGTTTGAGAAATTGCAACGGCTTTATGATTCTCTCGACCGTGATCTGATCGAGGCCCGCAAATTACAGCAAACCCTGGTTCGGGATCTTCATCGCGATTATGGGGCCGCGCAGGTGGCATTGATGCTGCGTCCCTCTGGCCATATCGGTGGCGATCTCGTCGGAAGCTTCATGATCAACAGCAATCGGCTGGCGCTATATTCCGTCGATGTGTCCGGCCATGGCGTTGCCTCGGCAATGATGACTGCTCGATTGGCGGGGCTGCTATCCGGCGGCTCACCCGATCAGAACATCGCCCTCCGGCGGGGAGCGGCAGGAGAGCAACAGGCCTGGCCACCAGCCTTGGTGGCGACCCGCTTGAATCGCATGATGATCGAGGACTTGCAGGTTGATCAGTATTTCACCCTTGCTTACGCCGAGGTCGATCTGATCAGTGGTGCTTGTGAGGTGGTTCAAGCCGGCCATCCACATCCGCTTGTGATGCGCAAGAATGGCGAGATCGAATCACTTGGACAGGGCGGATTGCCAATCGGCTTGATTGAAGAGGCGAGCTATGAACAATTTGCGCTGCAACTTGCGCCCGGTGACAGGCTGTTTCTTGTGTCTGATGGGGTGACCGAATGCCCGGACCATGACGGGGTTGAATTCGGCCAACAGAGGCTGATTGACTTGCTGCGGCGCAATGCAGCGCTGCCCAGCGCGAAATTGCTGGAAGCCATAATCTGGGAGTTGAACCACTATACGGATGGCACCGACTTCCCCGATGATATTTCGGGCCTGATGTGTAACTATCTCGGCACAGGCTGAACTTTCAGCGCCCGCGCCAACATGGCGCGATCCCCCTCATTGCCCAAAAGGCGCAGGGCAGCCCTTGGCTCCATCCACACGGCAAAATGCCCGGCCTCGGTTGGCTCTGCTATCTTCAGCACCGGGCGGGCAGTATAAACCGTGCAGATTTTTTCGGCCCAGAAACCGTATTCCGGCATATGGGTGAATCGACGAAACACCCCCAGCCGGCGCAGATTGGCGATATGCCAACCGGTTTCTTCCATCACTTCGCGGTGAAGGGCCGCACTCGGACTCTCACCCGGATCAATGCCGCCACCCGGTAACTGAAACTCGGGTTTTGGCTCGAATTGATGTGTGATCAAAATCGCACCGTCGCGCATCAGGATTGAATAGACCCCCGGACGGCGGCGATAGACTTTGCCGGGCAAAACCGCGCCCCCATAGCGTTTGATCATCTTTCCCTCTTGGTCAACCGGTTGCCGACACTATATAGGCCGGTATGCCAAGAGTGGCACCGTTAGGAAACCCCATGACTTCAGCTTTGCAAATCGCCTGGGACGATACCGTTCTGCCGTTTCAACTTGACCGTTCCGATATTCGTGGCCGTGTGGCGCGATTGGATGGCGCGCTGGATCAGGTCTTGAAGCAGCATGTTTATCCGACGCTGATCGAGACATTGGTGGCGGAAGCGACCGTCTTGACGGCGCTTATCGGGCAATCCATGAAGTTGCGCTGGAAGTTGAGTCTGCAAGTTCGCGGCAATGGCCCGGCAAGGCTTATTGCCACGGATTACTATGGCCCCAGCGATGACGGCGCGCCTGCGCGCATCAGGGCCTATGCCAGTTATGACGCGGAAAGGCTTGACCTTGACGCAGACCCTTTCAGTCAGATCGGCCAGGGGTATCTGGCGGTGATGATTGATCAGGGTGAAGGAATGACTCCTTATCAAGGCTTTACGCCAATCGCAGGGCGCTCGCTTTCCGACTGCGCCCAGACCTATTTCGCTCAATCGGAACAACTTCCCACGCGGTTTTCCCTGACTTTCGGCAAAAGCCACCAGCCCGGAGGCCAGCCGCATTGGCGGGCTGGCGGCATAATGCTTCAGCATATGCCAGCCGTGGGCGGTGGTGTCGCTGCGGATGCTGGTTCAGGTGAGGGCGGATTACTGAATCATACCGATATTCTTGCAGGCGAAGCCGGAGAAAACTGGATTCGTGCGAACGCGCTTCTGGACACCGTTGAAGATCTGGAACTGATTGGACCGTTGGTTACGCCTGCGGATCTTCTGATCCGGCTGTTTCATGAAGAAGCGCCACGGGTCTTCAACGCTCAGTCGGTGCATTTCGGCTGCTCGTGTTCAACGGGCAAAGTCCGGCAGGCAATGTCGATCTATTCGCAGAAAGACATTCGGAAAATGACAACTGATAGCGGTGTCGTCACCGCCGATTGCCAATTTTGCGGTGCACATTACGAATTTGATCCCAAAACATTGGGCTTTGAGGCGGTAAAGGCGGAAGGTGATGCAGAATGAGGCGCGCAAGCTGATTGCAGGGCTGGCAAAGGCTGCCGCCCCGTCTTCGGACCATGATCTAAATCCTGATGTTGTGCTGCATGCCAACCGGGAGTTGCGCCCTGCCGCCGTTTTGATCGCTCTTTGGGAGCGGCCAGACGGGGTTCGGGTGATCCTGACCAAACGCTCCTCTCATCTGATGCATCATCCGGGGCAGATAGCTTTTCCCGGCGGCAAGCTAGACCCAGGCGACGTGAATGCCGAAGCAGCCGCTTTGCGTGAGTCCCATGAGGAGATCGGGCTTCCTGCCATGCTGGTAACAGTCATGGGCCAGTTGGCCACACATGAAACCGTAACCGGGTTTTCCGTAACGCCGATTCTGGGCTATATCAGCGAGGATTTTACGCCAAGTGCCGAAGCGGGCGAGGTGGATGAAGTGTTCACCGTGCCACTGCATCATCTGTTGAGCGTTGAAAACTATT
This sequence comes from Cypionkella sp., assembly GCA_018063485.1. Classification (GTDB taxonomy): domain Bacteria; phylum Pseudomonadota; class Alphaproteobacteria; order Rhodobacterales; family Rhodobacteraceae; genus CBDUEF01. The sequence goes on along the minus strand of JAGPBG010000005.1, from coordinate 2,397 downwards.
CGGTCGAGCAGCGGCTCTGGCGCGGACAAGTACGGAAGTTCTATGTCGTACCCTACGGGCCTTACTATATCTGGGGAGCAACTGCGCGCATCTTGTACAGTTTGGCGCGCGGGGCGCAGCCATGAAGATAACAGGGCCTTGGCTCGCAGACCCGGCAACGCAGAAATTCTTGCTTGCCATGGAGGACAGCGGGCATCTGGTATATTTTGTCGGAGGTTGCGTCCGCAACGCGCTGATGCAGCGACCCGTCCAGGATATTGATCTTGCAACCTCGGCCAAGCCTGAAATCGTCTCTGACATTGCCAAAAGCAGTGAATTCAAAAGCATTCCAACCGGACTGGAACACGGCACAGTTACCATTCTGGCCGACCAGACGCGGCTTGAGGTGACGACATTTCGGCGCGATGTTGCCACCGATGGCCGCCGGGCCACCGTTGCCTATTCGTCCGATATCAGACACGACGCCCAGCGCCGCGATTTCACCATGAACGCGCTTTATGCGGATCGTTCGGGTGTTGTTCTTGATCCAATTGGCGGGCTTAAAGATGTCTTTGCCCGTCGGGTCAGGTTCGTGGGTGACCCCGAGCAGCGCATCCGGGAAGACTACCTGCGGATTTTGCGGTTCTTTCGCCTGCATGCTGTCTATGGCGATCCCGATCTGGGGATTGATGCGGAGGGATTGGCTGCCTGTGCCGGAAATATTAGTGGATTAGAGACGCTTTCCAAAGAGCGCATCGGTGCCGAGCTGCGCAAACTGCTCGGCGCGCCTGACCCCGTTCAGACAGTGGCAAGCATGGCGCAAGCAGGCGTATTGACCAGTATTCTGCCCGGCGCAGATGCTCGGTCACTTGGTCCGCTGCACCATCTCGAAGCCGGGTTCACGCCGGACTGGCTGCGGCGCTTGGCCGTGATAGGCGGCAGCGATCCGGTTCAGAACCTGCGCTTGTCGCGAAGCGAAGCGCGGGTGCTTGCCGACCTACGGGCCGAAGTAGGCACCAAGCATTCACCTGCCGCTCTGGGTTGGCTTTTGGGCACCAGAGCGGTTGATGTCATGCTGTTGCGATCGGCCTTGCTAGAGACGGATTTACCACCCCGATGGCACGATGAGATCAATCGTGGCGCCGCAGCACAGATGCCCGTTGTTGCCAGTGATTTGATGCCCGATTTGACGGGCAAGGCGCTTGGTGATCGGCTGCGCCAGATTGAAAGGCGCTGGCTGACGTCGGACCTGCGGCTTGAAAAGGCTCAACTTCTGGCCTGACCAATTCCCGGCCATTTCCCTTCGCGCCGATCAAGGCTATACACCGAGGGTAATGTGAGAAATCCAATGTTCAAATTCTTTGAGGGTCTGGTCGACCCATACGCCCCTTACACGCAATCCGACACCCCCCCGCGCGACCTGTGGCCGTTCTTGCGCGAATATATTCAGCCGTTTCGACTGGTGTTTACCGTGACGGCTGTGTTGTCCGTGCTGGCGGCCTTCATGGATGTGGCTCTGATCTGGTATGTTGGGCGATTGGTAGATCAGTTGTCCACGCATGGCCCGGTGGAGTTTTGGCAAATCTTCGGAACCGAGGTGATATCCGTCGGGTTGATCGTGCTGATCGTGCGACCGATCCTGTTGGTGGGCAATGTCGCGCTGCTGCACAATACCATCCTGCCAAATTTTGGCACCATGATCCGCTGGCGCGCTCATGCCCATGTGATCCGCCAACCCGTCGGCTGGTTCGAATCTGATTTCGCAGGTCGTATTGCGAATCGCATCATGCAGACGCCGCCCGCTGCGGGTGATGCGGTGTTTCAGACCTTTGATGCCGTAGCCTTCGCTTCGGTTACGGTTGTTGGCGCAGGGATCATGCTGGCAAATGCCGATCCTCGCCTTTTGGTGCCGCTGGTGATGTGGTTCGTGATCTATATGTGGCTGGTGCGCTGGACCATCCGGCGTGCCGGCCCCGCATCAAAAGCATCCAGTGACGCCCGTTCGGCTGTCACCGGAAGAGTGGTGGATGCCTATACCAACATCCATTCCGTCAAGCTTTTTGCCCATCATGACCGTGAGCTTGCTTATGCCAAAGAGGCAATCGAAAACGCGCGCGAGACGTTCAAGCGGGAGATGCGCATTGTCACCAAGATGGATCTTGCGTTGACGGTGTTGAACGGTTTTCTGATCGTATCGGTAACAGGTTGGGCAATTTTGCTATGGTATCAAGGTGCTGCGACCGTTGGCACCGTCGCCGCAGCGACTGCGCTTGTGCTGAGATTGAACAATATGACCTATTGGATCATGTGGGCCTTCACTTCACTGGTCCAGGCGCTGGGCGTTGTACAAGAGGGGATGGAGACGATCACCCATCCTATCAGCCTGGTCGATTCCCCATCTGCCCTTCCCCTTGCGGT
>JAGPBG010000196.1 GCA_018063485.1 Cypionkella sp. | reverse complement strand
GGATGAGGGGCTATTTGTAGTCACGTGTGACACGGGCAGGTTGCCATGAGGTGCTTCGGCAGGTTCATGGCCCCTCCGTTGTACAAGATCAGGGGGCGGGCCTACGGGCGCCGTCCCCAACTTTTTTACAGCCTCTGCATCCTCGGCCGTCATTTGCCACCCTGTTTCACACGCATGGCGTACAGCTTGAACAGCTTTTCCAGCCGTTCGGTATCGTTGCGGAAGGGGCGGCCGATGTACATGGTTTCCAGCAAGTCATCGTTGTCGCGGTGGGCGTGGCGCAAGTCGTCGGGCATCTTGTCGGGATCATACAGGTCGGCAATTGTGGCGGGGTAGTGCTGATAGCGGGTTTTCAGGATGCGCCGGGCCGAGGCGGAGAGTTGCGCCAGTTGATCGTCCGAGAATTTCGGCACGGGAAAGGTGTTCCAGCCAAGGGTGTTGGAATAGCGGAACCGGGTTTCCAGCTTGCCGCACACCGTGGCGATCCAGACCAGATGCAGACGCGCGGCGATCAGCGCGACGCACCATTCGGGGGCGTCATAGAGCGCCATGGCCGCATTTGAAAAAATGACTTCGGCAGAAAATCTTGCAACCGGCAGATATGGCCGTGTCTCGCCAGTGTGGATTGGCACTGCAATCGTGTGGGATTGTGCTTCGAATATCTGCTTGAAGGCATGCGATCTGGGAAGCAGCTTCTCGCGAACGTATGGATCAGTGCTCCTGCGACGAAATTCTTGGACCCGGCCAACCCGTTCCTTGATGACTTCAAAACGCAATGCCTCGTCCAGTCTATCGTCAGAAATCCAGAAACAGTATCGGCTGGTTCCGTTGACCACTTCACTTGAGCCCATCAAGGGGCGAATGAATTCGTTTGCGGTAGGGGCGTCGCGCAATATCGCTTCGCGTTCACTACCGCTGAGAAGCAGGTGACCACCCTCAACTGGCTTGTTTCCGTAGTCCATAGGGGGCAGTCCAAAAAGCCCAGTCCGAGTCCCCTCAATATAGATTTGTGCCGCAGGAACGAGGTATGCGTTGATGCAAGACACCTTCATCGTTACGTCAGCTTCAATTAGCATCGCTGGAACATTCGACGCGTTCCTGAGGCCGACCACCACACACATGACGGTCGCATTTTCAGACGCATTATTCCGCCATTTGAATGACGTATGCGCAAAGCCGATCTCCAGATCGTTTTGCAGCAGATGCGGCCACAACGCGGGCACTGATTGGCCCTGACAGATGGAATTGGTCGAAACCAGCGCCGCCTGCGCGCTGCGCCCGCGAATATAGCGGGACGCCTTGAAGAACCACGCCGCCACAAAGTCGAAGGCGGCAAAGGCCTTCACGTGCGCGGAAAACACATGGGCCAGATCGGCCTTTTGTTCGGCGCTTTGATAGGTGGACCCCAAAAACGGCGGATTCCCGGCGATATACACCTCTTCCCCTTCCACGGGCGGTGGGCAGACCTGATCCCAATCCAGCCGCAAGGAGTTGCCGCAATGGATGTTGCCGCCGTCGCGCAGGGGCAGCAGGGCGGGCATCCGGCCGAATACATCGGCAAAGCGGGCATTGGCTTGATACTCGGCGATGAACAGCGCGAGCTTGGCTGTCTCGGCCGCAAAGTCGGTCAGCTCGATCCCGTAGAACTGGTTCAGGCTGACCGAGGAGAACATGACGTTCTGCGGGTTCGCTTCCAGCTCACCCAGCCGTTTCAGGATGCGGATTTCGCGGTCGCGCAGGCAGCGGTAAGCTACGACCAGAAAGTTGCCGGATCCACAGGCCGGATCGAACACCCGGATCTGCGACAGCCGCAAAAGCTGCGCCCGCAGCCCCGCCGCGCGATCCCACACCTTGTCAATCGCGGCGTCCAGATCATCCAGAAACAGCGGCCCCAGCACCTTCATAATGTTGGGGACGGAAGTGTAGTGCATCCCCAGTTCCGAACGTGCCTTTGCATCGGCGATGGACTGGATCATCGACCCGAAGATATCGGGGTTGATCAGTTTCCAGTTCAGATCGGCGGCATCACGCAGATAGCGAAAGGCGATGGGGTCAAAGCGCGGCGCGGTGATGGCACCTGCAAACAACCCGCCATTGACGTATTCAAACGCAGCGGCCCATGCCGGCAAACCCACGCGGTCCGCCTTTGGCCGGTTCATTGCAGTGAAGGCGTGGATCAACGTATCGGCCGCATGTTCGCCCTTGTTGCCGGAATAGGAAAACAGCGCGTGGCTGAACTGATTTTCTGGGAAGACGCCAACATCTTCGGAAAACAAGCAGAAGATCAGCCGCGTCATGAAAAGGTTCATGTCATGGCGGCGTTTCGGCGTGGCCCAATCAGGATTGGTTTTCAGCAGGGCATCGTAAAGTTTGGCCAGCTTTCCGGTCGCTTTGACGTCAACCGGGTTTTCTTCGGCCGCCTTGTAGCGGTCCTTTCCGGCAGCAGGCAGGAAAAAGGCGAACTGGGTTCCCAGTTCAGCAAAGTCGCAGTGCAGGGTATCGCCGGATTTGGGATGCTCGGCGGCAATGGTCAGCCCGTCGGTGGCGATTAAGATCGCTGGTTTGGATTTCAGGCCGCGCTTGGAGGTGCGAAGGGCATCCAAGGTGACATCGGTCAGGCCGGGCAGGGCAGGAGCGTAGTGGAACCTTGTGCCATGCAGAACGCCGTTCGGTTGGTCGGATTTGTTGGTAGCACCCGAGCGCAACTTGGAAACGGCGGCGACGGCGTTGTCTGTTGCTTCGGCAAAGCTAAAGCCGAAGGTGGCCGCGTCGAAGGGCGCGCGGGCGATCTGGTCAAGGGCGTCTGCAATCTCGGTAGGGTTCATGAATGGCCTGAAAAAAGCTGTTCCAGACAACTTACACGCGTGGGCTTGCGGTGCAAGGTTGGCCTGTGCGCCGCGTCAAGTTTTCAGGCTTTTCAATAGGATCAAACGCAGCTGCGAGACTTGCGTTTGGCCCTCAAAGATTGCCCGGGGGCTCCTTTCAGCAGATTTTGCCTAGCAAGTCAGGGCAGTGTGGAAGGTCAAGTATCCTTGTGATTATTGGGCATGCCTAGCATCGGCCCCAAACGACAAACACTCCCCTTCGCAGCAACTTTGCCACAGAGTTTGACTCGGCATCACTTTTCAATTCGGGGCCATATTCGCTATGGTTAGCGGCACCTCGGCTCCCTTTAGTTACCCAGCCTGCGGTTCCCCATTTATATGGCACTCCAATGACCAATTCAGTTCACTTTCGACCACAACCCGGCAATGACTTGGTGACTGCAAGTGCACCGATGGTGCGTGCCTTTCAAACGATCGCGGCTTATCAGGTTGAACACGGCGAGATCGGGCTGACCAAGTCAGGTGCATGGAACCGGCACTGCATCGACTGGGTGGTGCGGCGGATGGATTTCCCGAACTGGACAGCTGAGAAGCTCTATCGCGTCAACAAGGTCTTGAACGAATACGACGTTCCGCCCTTGGAATACCTACGGGTTCTGCTCACGTCTTTGCGGCTTGGGCGAAAAATGGGTGGTGGCTGGCGGCTGACGAAGCCCGGCATGGCACTCGCAGGTGATCCGGAAGCGGCCTATTCCAAGATTGCTCCGGCGTTTTTGTTTCGGTTCGACCATGCCGAAGGCATGCGGGTCGGTGAGGCGCCAGCTGGCGACTGGGGGCTTTGGCTGAACGCAATCAACCGGATGCCGGACGATGGCTTCACACTGCCAGAGCTTGCCGCTTTCCTCTATGGTCCGGGCTGGGGCGGAGGATGGCGCGGGCCTGCTGGCGGACTGTTCAGCGCAGTCGCGATGCCACTTGAATGGGTGGGGTTGGTGATCCGGACGGGGAGTGGCGGCATTGATGAGATGCTGTGGCGCAGGGCACCGCTTTGGGCGGCAGGGCTGGAGTTCCGCACGCAAACCAAGCCGTCAAACGTGGTGCCATTTCCGTCGCGCTGACGGCGCAGCTTTGATTAATGCCGATTGGCGGCGATTTCAGGGCCCCTTTTCGCACATGTTTACGCCCGTTCTTTGCAAGCGATGAATTTGTTGATCAATCCTGTGATCAAGGCGTCTTGGTCCAGTAGGTGACACACGCTCGTAAGCGTTAGATCAAGATGGAAGCACGTGGCTCTACCTGATATAGTATAGAGGTCAGCTAGGATCACCACATGTTCGATATGGGTTCTCAACTCGAAGTCTTTCCAACCCATTTGCATTTGCGACGGATTGACCCCGCACGCAACATGCGCCGCTACTACAGGATTGCCATTCACAGTGATCTTTTCGGCCGAGCGAGCCTTGTGCGGGAATGGGGTCGGATCGGATCGCGTGGTCAGATGATGGTCGAGACACATCCTGACGAAGGTCGGGCTATAAACGCATTGATGAAACTTGCCCGGGCCAAACAGCGAAAAGGGTATGCCCTGTGAGTTAGGTTGACGATGAGTGCGACAGCCGCAAGTCACCCTGCGCAAAGGCCCCTTATAGGCGGCTCATACCTTAGAACAATCCATGCGCTTCGCCCTGTAGGTCTACCTGTTGCACTGGCCGTCATGCCGAACAGGGCATCAACCTCCCTGCGAAACACCGCACTTCCGTCCGGCAACCCTGTCGGAGCATCGGGAGTCGGCATAGTGGATCGCCCGAACCATCACGATCATGCCCATAAGATCGCAGTAGGCTAAACCTCCGCTCGACCTATGTCGGAAAGCGCCACATTCGGTTTGTCCTCGCGGCGAGCCTCTCCCATCACTTGACCCTCATCGACAGAACGGTCGCTTGAGCTTGGCACGCAGTTGTTGACATGGTCCCTCCCTCTTTCCGGGTTCTTTCTCCCTGGGCCTGACACTGCCGTTTGCTCGTTTGAGCGGTTCTGCCCTGCCGCTTCCCGTGATCCCGGCTCAGGCACCTCCCCTTCGACTGACAATCCCCTAAGCCTGTTCGGCCTCTGGCTTGCAACCCCGCTCAGGTCCGGGCCGTGTTGGTCGCGTACCGCTCCCTGCCCGCACCACCCCGGTCCTTCGGGGGTTTCCGGCGGCTTGAAGGGCCACCGTGCAAGCCTCAGCCGACAGGCTTCATTCGGGTCTTGTCGAAGGGATGGTCCCTTCAGCCAGATACAGGAGCTTCACATGC
>JAGPBG010000195.1 GCA_018063485.1 Cypionkella sp. | reverse complement strand
CGGCTCCAGCGCCAGAACGTCGGGCAGCAAAATGTGGCTGGACGGGTCTTCAGACTGCGAAGCGGCAATCGCAACCACCGGGCCGAGCTGTGCGTAGGTGTCGCAGCGGCCCGAGAAATACGCGGCCTCTACTTCCTCGTTCTTCTCGATCGCCACGATCTCCATCTTTATGCCTCGCGACGCCAGATACGAGCTGACTTGACGTTCGGTCGAGGTTGAAGCCGGCACACAGATCGAGCCGCCCTCGGCATCTTTCAGCGAGGTCAGGTTCAGTTCCTTATGCGCCAACACCTTGGTCGTGCCGAGGTAGTAGGAGTTGGAAAACTGCAGACCCAGTTCGGTGTCACGGCTCAGCGTGCCACCCGACGCCTTGATGACGATGTCGATATCGCCCGATTGCAGTGACGGCCAGCGTTGTGCCCAGTCGATCGGTACGATGTTGGATTTGGTCGGGTCGGCAAAGATCGCCGTGGCGATGGCGTGGCACAGCTCGATATCCAGACCTTTCCAGACGCCCTTGTCATCCACCTCGGCGAAGCCGAAGAACGACCCGATGTCGCCGGGGCAGTTGAGGATGCCGCGCGCCTGAACGGCCTTCAGCGTGTCGCCGGTCTCGGCCTTTGCCAGACCTGCCGAAAATGCCAGCGCGCTGGCGACGAGAGTGAGTTTGATCGCGGTTTTCATGAAGATGTTCCTTGTTGAAATGTGACGCAGGCGGTTGTTCGAAGCGCCGGTTCCGCCTTGTTTCGCGCCGGTGCCTTGCCCTGCCCGTGGCAAGGATGGTTCGCTCAAGCGTAGATGTATCCTCCTGAAACAATGATGTTTTCACCGGTCATGTAGGTGTTCTTCGGCCCGCCGGCCATCAGCACCCATTCTGCAATCTCGGGCGGTTGTGCGCCACGGCCCAGTGGGCTTGCCTTGGCGAGCTCGCCGAGAAAACCGCTGGCTGCTGCCTTTTGTGTTGCCATGCCGGCCGGAGCAACCGAGTTGACCAGGATCCCGTCGGGCGCCACATGATCCGCAACTGAACGGGTCAGGCTGACGACTGCGGCCTTGGTTGCGGCATAGTGAATATTCTTGGGATGAGCCTTGAAGGCATCCACCGAGGTGATGTTGACGATGCGGCCGCGCACATGCTCTTTGGGAGACTGCGCGCGCATGTGCTCGATCGCGGCCACCATCATGTGATAGGTGCCCTTGATATTGATGGCATTTGAGAGATCCCATTCCTCATCGGTGACGCCCAGCGTGGGGCGACGGGGGTAGATCGCGGCGCAGTTGATCAACGTATCAACCCGGCCAAGGACAGCCGCCACTTGACCAAAGGCTTCATGCGATGCGGCAGCGGTGCGGATATCACAGGCCACCGCCACCGCTTTCAGGCCCTTCGCCCGCGCGGGTGCCAGCACGGCGTCTGCCGTCTCAACGTTGATGTCGATGATGCCAATTCCCGTGGCATCCGCCTCCACCGCCATCTTGGCCAGAAGCGCACCAAGTCCGGCACCGCCGCCTACGATCACAAGGTTCAGATCTCTCACGTTTTCCTCATTTCAACTTGATGGCAGCAACCGGCCGAGTGGGCATGATATCCAACCTGGTCACATTGGCGCGGGGCGGCAGTCGCAATACTGCGAGCAGGACTTCGGCCAGATCGGAAGGTTGCAGCGCCGTGCCGCCGGCATACATCGCATCACGGGTGGCTTCGGTCAGAACCTTGGCGTAAAGCGCCGTTTCAACCCGACCGGGGACAAGTTCGGTCACCCGCAAACCGTCAACGGAAACCTCGGCCCTCAGCGCCGTTGCAAAGGCCGAAATCGCGGACTTGGTTGCGGCATATACCGCAAAATTCGCACCCGGCGCATGGGCGGCGGATGACCCCGTAAAGACAACATGCCCGGATTTTCGCGCCCGCATCTGGGGCACGATCAACCGCGTCAACCATAGCACGGATTGCAGGTTTACGGCCAGAGTCTGGTCGATGGCGTTCATGTCCATTTCATCAAATGGTCCCGGAGGCGGCATGACACCGGCATTGTTCACAAGAATGTCGATCGACCGCCCGGCCAACGCGGCGCTCACAGCGTTCCGGTCTGTCAGATCCAGGCAAAGCGTTTGCATACCTGCGGCCGCAATATCGGCCAGCGCAGCGCGATTGCGCCCTACGGCGGTAACGGCATAGCCTGCCTGCTGCAATGCAACGGCAATTGCCCGACCGATCCCGCTTGTCGCGCCAGTGACCAGAACCTGCTCCATGAAACCTCCCAAATGGATAGGGTCAGGATGTCGCCATGGGTCGTCGGACAAAAGGAAGAAACGTCTGAAACAGAAAAGCGCAGCTTTCGAATAGGCAGGGCATGCGCAGAGATCACAGATGCGCTGTTGTCGCGCCAGGAACGCGGCAGGGCTGGCAATCGTTTGAAGTTGCGCGGCCAAGGCCCGGTCAGGCCCCTTTTGAGGCGCTCATTGTCCCGGTTGTGCGGCCCAATGCCCGAAGCCGCTCTAGGCTGTTGAAGAGATGAGTGCGCATTGCTTTGCGCGCTTCGTCCGCATTGCGATGCTCGATTGCCACCACAATGGCGTGATGCTCTTCATGGATGCGGTTGAAATACTCGTCTTTCAAAGACGGCAGCAGAACATAACCAAGTTGAAGGCGAGGGCTGAGAATGGCGCTGAGATAGGTAAGAAAATCAAGAATCTGCGGGTTATGCGCGCCGCGCGCAATCAGCAAATGAAAGTCGTAATCGTAATGAACGCGGGTTGATGCCGGGTCGGGATGGCTTGCATCCACGCGCTCCATTTCAACGCGAATTGCCTCGGCCTCGGCCTCGGTGCATCGCTGGGCGCAAAGCCCGGCCGCTTCGATCTCGACGCCAAGGCGAAGCTCCAGCAAAGCCAAAGTTTGCGGCAAGGCATTCAGATCCTGGTCGGGAATGGTGAAACTGCTGAGCGGCGCCTCACTGACAAATACGCCTTTGCCTTGACGCGGAATCACCAATCCTTCCGACCGCAGCCGTGCGATAGCCTCACGCACAACGGTGCGGCTGACATTGAAAGCCTCGCAAAGTTCCGTTTCGACAGGCAATTGCGCACCCGGACTAAGTCTGCCAGAGCGGATTTGCTCCAGCAGATCTTCGAAAACCACGGTAGACAGGGATTTGCGCTTCATCAGCCACCTTGGATCAGGGTTGTGCAGCCTTATCAGATGGCAGCGGTAACGATCAACTCCACCAACATGCCAGCTTTGGTCATCCGCCCTTCACCACTTGATCTTGCAGGAGCGTGGGCAGGCGTGATCCATGCATCCCAGACCTTGTTCACCGCGTCGAAATCGCGGATGTCATCCAGCCACATCTGAACATGCAAGATATTGTCCCGGCTGGAGCCTGCCTTGGCAAGCAGGGTGTCGATCTTGTCCAGCACTTCTTGCATCTGATCCCCGGCACTCAGTCCGGGGGTGCCGACCTGCCCGGTCAGATAGACGGTGCCGTTATGGACCACGCCATGATGAACACGGGTATCGAAGTCAAGTCTTTGAATATCTGCCAATTTACTCTCGATCTCTGATGGGGTTGCCAAGTTGGTATTGCGCGTGAGGGGCTTGAACCAGCCAGCCGGCATCTACCGCCAGCGTCACGCCGGTGATGCTGGCCGCACGATCCGAACACAGGAACAGGGCGGCCTCGGCGACGTCTTCGGGTTGCACGAATTTCCGCAGCGCGGTGGTTGCCAAAATCGCCTGCGGGTTGCGTTCACCTGCCGCGATCTTGCCCTTCAGCCCGTCGGACAGAGTGTATCCAGGTGCAACAGCGTTGACACGGACCCCTTTGGGGCCAAGTTCGCTCGCCAGTATCTCGGTCAAGGCCAGCACAGCCCGCTTGCTGGGCGTGTAGGCGGGCAGCGACAATGGCGCGAAAGACGCCAATGACCCCAGGTTCAGGATCGCACCTCGCCCGGCCTCGGCCATCATCCGGCCAAAGACCTGCGCGCCCAGCAATGTGCCGCGGTAATTGATGCGCCAAAGCCGCTCGTCTTCCTCCAGCGGCTGATCCAGGACGCGCTTGCCACTTTGCAATATCCCCGCGCAATTGACCAGGATATCGGGCACACCATGATTCTCCCGCACCGCGACACCCAGAGCAATAACCGAGTCGGGGTCGCCCACATCGACGGCAAGGAAAGTGGCCACCGGGGCACCGGCGGCACGGCAGGCTGTGGCAACCGTCTGGCCGCGCTCGATGTTGCGGCCCGCAATGAGGAGACGCATTCCCTCGGCGGCGAAACGCAGAGCGATAGCCCGGCCGATACCGGAGGTGCCACCGATGATGAGCGCAAGCGGTTCACCCGACATTGCGATGGTTCCTTCCCACATCGAAGAATTCCGCCATGGCCTGCATTTGGCAATCCATCATCGGTTGACCGGGTTGCACCGTGCATCCACGGCGACGCGCTTCGGCCAGAAGCCGCGTTTCGCGCGGCTCCATGATGATATCCGCCACCGTCATCGCGGCTGTCAGCCGATCAACGGGCAAAGGCAGAGGGTCGTCCGGCCTCATGCCGACAGGGGTTGCATTGACCACCAGTTCCATGCCGCCCGGATCAGCGGGCCCCACCCGCACCTTGCACGAAGGGAAGGCCGCCTGAACACCTTTGGCGAGTGCCGCAACCCGAACCGTGTCGATATCGGCAAGGGTCAGTTCGAGTGCGCCCGCTTCGGCCAGACAATAGGCAATCGACGAACCGCCACCACCAGCACCGACCTGAAGCACGCGCTTTCCCGCGATCTGATGTCCCGCCGCCTTCATGCCCAGCAAAAAACCCAGACCGTCGAAATTGTCTGCCTCCCACCCGCCTGATTGCAGGCGTCGCACAACATTCGCCGCCCCAACCCTTGCGGCGCGAGGATGGGCGGTTTTGGCCTTTTCCAACACCTTGGCTTTGAACGGAATCGACACGATCACCCCGCGCAGGTTCGACATTGCCGTCAACCCCGCCCAAAGCTGATCAAACGCTTCTGGCAGGCAGGTCATCGGAACCATCAGACTGTCCAGACCGCGATCCTCGAACAACACGTTGAACATGCCGGGGCTTTTGGCATGACCGACGGGATGTGCCAGCATGGCAAAGAC
>JAGPBG010000004.1 GCA_018063485.1 Cypionkella sp. | reverse complement strand
GGCCTCAAGCAGCTTTTTGGGGATACGCTTGCCGCAGTGCGGCAATTGACTCCTGTTATCTCAGGGTCTCATATGCTGGCGAGAGTTCACGAAGGGGGCCCCCATGAAGAAAGTCTATTCCAGCCCGGCGGCGGCACTGGAGGGTGTGCTGTTTGACGGCATGCTGATTGCCAGCGGTGGCTTTGGCCTGTGTGGCATCCCCGAATTGCTGATTGCGGCGATTCGTGACGCTGGCACCAAGGGGCTGACCGTGGCATCGAACAACGCGGGCGTGGATGGCTTTGGTCTGGGCGTATTGCTCGAAACCCGGCAGGTCAAGAAAATGATCTCGTCCTATGTCGGTGAGAATGCTGAGTTCATGCGCCAGTATTTGAGCGGCGAGTTGGAACTCGAGTTCAACCCACAGGGCACTCTGGCCGAGCGGATGCGGGCGGGGGGGGCGGGCATCCCCGGCTTTTACACCAAAACCGGGGTTGGCACCGTAATTGCCGAGGGCAAGGATGTGAAGAATTTCGACGGTCAGGATTATATTCTTGAGCGTGGGATCGTGGCGGACCTGTCCATCGTCAAGGCTTGGAAGGCCGATCCATCGGGCAATCTGGTATTCCGCAAGACCGCGCGCAATTTCAATCCGCCCGCGGCGACCTGTGGCAAGATCTGCGTGGTGGAAGTGGAGGAGATCGTGCCACTGGGCGCGCTGGATCCTGATTCCATCCATCTGCCCGGCATCTATGTGCACCGCATCGTGCAGGGGCAGCACGAGAAACGTATCGAACAGCGCACCGTCAGAAAGGCATCTTGAACATGTGGGATCGCAATCAAATGGCCGCGCGTGCAGCACTTGAGCTGCAAGATGGCTGGTATGTGAACCTTGGCATCGGCATTCCGACTTTGGTGGCGAACTACATCCCCAAAGATGTCGAGGTGACGCTGCAATCGGAAAACGGGATGCTGGGGATGGGGCCTTTCCCGTTTGAGGGCGAGGAGGATGCCGACCTCATCAATGCCGGCAAGCAGACCATCACCGAACTGCCGCAGACCGCATTCTTCGATTCGGCGCAAAGTTTTGCGATGATCCGGGGTGGCAAGATCGCGATGGCGATTTTGGGTGCGATGGAAGTGGCTGAAAACGGCGATCTGGCGAACTGGATGATCCCCGGCAAGCTGGTCAAAGGCATGGGTGGGGCGATGGATCTGGTCGCCGGCGTGGGGCGCGTGGTGGTGGTGATGGATCACACCTCCAAACACGGCGAATCCAAGGTGCTGAAAGCCTGTACCCTGCCGCTGACGGGCAAAAACGTGGTTGACCGCATCATCACCAATCTTGGGGTGCTGGATGTGGTTCCGGGCGGGCTGAAAATCGTCGAATGTGCAGAGGGCGTGACCGAGGCCGAGTTGCGCGCTGCGACAGAGGCCACGATTATCGGCTGAATCCCTTCATCTGTCCTTCAAATATCCTCGGGGGGCAGCAGTTTGGCATAGCCAAACTGCTGGAGGGGGGCGGAAAGCCCCCCTTTTTCATGCCGCTCCAGCCTCTTTCACCGCCTCCATCGCCACATAGGTCGAGGTGGCAGCGACATGCGGCAGCGCGGAAATGCTCTCGGCCAAAACCCTGCGATACTCAACAATATCCTTGGTGCGCACCTTGAGCAGATAGTCGAAACGGCTGGCGATCATGTGGCATTCCTCAATTTCACGCACGGCGCGGGCTGCGTGGTTGAACGCCTGCAAGGCAGCCTCTCGCGTGTCAGACAGCCGCACTTCGACAAAGGCCACATGCGAAAGACCCATGCGGGCAGCGTTCAGCGTGGCGCGGTAGCCCGAGATCACCCCCGTCTCTTCGAGCCGTTTCATCCGCGCTTGAGTGGGCGATTTTGAAAGCCCGATTCGCCGCGCAAGTTCGGTGGCGCTGATCCGGCCATCGCCCGCCAGTTCGCGCAGGATGGCGTGATCGAATTTGTCGAGATCGTGCAGGGCGTTTGGCATGTGATATCCGGGTTTAGAGGGCTTATCGGCTGATATTTGACATATCTTCGGGAAAACAGCCTGTCAAACCTGCGATATGATGGGCGAAATTCATAGGAGTTCCGATATGACTGATGGTTGGGCCGTGATTGACCGCCAATCCTTGCGTGATGAGGCGGCACTGGTGCGTGCGCTGATCAGTGAGGCGGGGCTTGACGCTGCGGCGCGGGCACGGATCACCGCTGCCGGTGCCGACTATGTGCGGCGCATCCGGGCCTCGGTGAAGCCGGGGTTGATGGAGGTGTTTCTGGCTGAATACGGGCTGTCCACCGATGAAGGCATTGCGTTGATGTGTCTGGCCGAGGCGCTGCTCAGGGTGCCTGACGCCGAGACGATGGATGCTTTGATCGAAGACAAGATCGCGCCTTCGGATTGGGGACGGCATTTGGGGAAATCGACGTCTTCGTTGGTGAATGCCTCGACATGGGCTTTGATGCTGACCGGCAAGGTACTGGATGAGGGTAAGACCAGCGTTGTCGGGCATCTGAAAGCGGCCGTCAAACGCTTGGGCGAACCGGTGATCCGCACCGCAGTGACGCGGGCGATGAAAGAGATGGGGCGCAATTTCGTTTTGGGCGAAACCATTGAAAAGGCAATGAAACGCGCGCAGGAGTTGGAGGCTAAAGGCTATACCTACAGCTATGACATGCTTGGCGAGGCGGCCCGCACCGAGGCCGACGCGCGGCGCTATCATCTGAGCTATTCAGCGGCGATCACCTCGATCGCCAAGGCCGCCACCAAGGGCGATATCCGCTCGAACCCCGGCATTTCGGTGAAACTGTCGGCGCTGCATCCGCGCTATGAGGTCGCCAAGCGCGAGCGGGTGATGGAGGAATTGGTGCCTCGGGTGCGGGCTTTGGCCGGGCTGGCCAAGGCGGCGGGCTTGGGTTTCAATATTGATGCCGAAGAGGCCGACCGCTTGGTGCTGTCGTTGCAGGTGATCGAGGCGGTTCTGGCCGATCCGGCGTTGCGCGGCTGGGATGGCTTTGGCGTGGTGGTGCAGGCCTATGGACGTCGCGCGGGGGCGGTGATTGATTGGCTGCATGCGTTGGCGGTAAAGCTGGATCGCAAGATCATGGTGCGGCTGGTCAAGGGCGCCTATTGGGACGCCGAGATCAAGCGGGCACAGGTTCTGGGGCTGGAAAGTTTCCCGGTTTTCACCCGCAAACAAGCCACAGATGTAAGTTACATCGCCAATGCGAAGAAACTCCTGGGCATGGTGGACCGGATTTATCCGCAGTTTGCGACGCATAATGCCCATACAGTGGCTGCAATCATGGACATGGCCGACGACAAACGCGCCTTTGAATTCCAGCGGTTGCATGGGATGGGCGAGCGGCTGCATGACATCGTGCTGACCGACAGCGGCACACGTTGCCGGATTTATGCACCTGTGGGCGCGCATCGGGATTTGCTGGCTTACCTTGTGCGGCGTTTGCTGGAGAATGGTGCGAACTCGTCTTTCGTGAACCAGATTGTGAACGAAGAGGTC
The DNA here is from genome assembly GCA_018063485.1 of Cypionkella sp. Classification (GTDB taxonomy): domain Bacteria; phylum Pseudomonadota; class Alphaproteobacteria; order Rhodobacterales; family Rhodobacteraceae; genus CBDUEF01. The sequence goes on along the minus strand of JAGPBG010000004.1, from coordinate 14,503 downwards.
AGCCCCGAACGTGTGGCAGCCTGCCCGCTGGATGCGATGGAGGCGATGGACCCGGTGGTGTCAAAGGCCATCACCACGGGACCGGATTTGTTCGGCACGCGGCGCAATTCGCAAGGCTGGGATCTGACCGATAGCGGCGATCTGGCCGATATCGAGACCGCGCGCGCGCCTTATGCCAGCCATGCGTTTGAGGCAGGTCCGGTTCTGGCCGGGCGGATGGTGGGCGGCTTGCGGCTGGATGTGACCAACCCGGCCACCGGCGAGCGGGTGGGGCAGGTGCTGACCTCGGCCCCCGGCGATGTCGATACGGCGCTGCGACTGGCCGAACCCTGGGCCGCCAGTGCCGAGATTCGCGCCGAAGTGTTGCGCCGCGCTGCCGATCTTTATGAGGCCGATTTCGGTGGCTTCTTTGCGCTTTTGGCGCGCGAGGCTGGGAAATCGCTGGCCGACGCAGTGTCGGAATTGCGCGAAGCGGTGGATTTCCTGCGCTATTATGCCGATGGCGCGGCGGGGTTGATCGCGCCCGCGCGGGGCGTGTTTGCCTGTATCAGCCCATGGAATTTTCCGCTGGCGATTTTCTCGGGGCAGATCGGCGCGGCACTGGCGGCTGGCAATGGTGTGATTGCCAAACCCGCCGAACAGACCCCGCTGATTGCGGCGCGGGCGGTATCCTTGTTGTTACAGGCCGGGGTGCCCGCGAGCGCTTTGCAGCTTTTGCCCGGCGATGGTGCGGTGGGCGCGGCGCTGACCCGCGATGCGCGCATCAAGGGCGTGGCCTTTACCGGATCGACCGAAACCGCGCTGAAAATCCGCGCGGCGATGGCCGAACATCTGGACCCGACAGCGCCGCTGATTGCGGAAACCGGGGGGCTGAATGCGATGCTGGTCGACAGCACGGCGCTGCCTGAACAGGCGGTGCGCGACATTCTGGCCTCAAGTTTCCAATCGGCGGGCCAGCGCTGTTCGGCGCTGCGCTGTTTGTATGTGCAAGAAGATGTGGCCGAAACCGTGCAGGAAATGCTGTTTGGCGCGATGGAGGAGTTTACGCTGGGCGATCCATGGCATCTGGTCAATGACATCGGCCCGGTGATTGATGCCGAGGCCCAAAAGGCCATTGCAGATTACATCGGCGCGGCACGTCTTGAGGGCCGGGTGATCAAGGAAATGTCGGCACCCAAAGCGGGCACTTTCATTGCCCCTACGGTGATCAGGGTGGGCGGTATTGCGGATATGCCGCGTGAGATTTTTGGCCCGGTGCTGCATGTTGCCACCTTCAAGGCGAGTGAGGTTGACAAGGTGGTGCAGGCTGTTAATGCCACCGGCTACGGGCTGACCTTTGGGTTGCACACGCGGATTGATGACCGGGTGCAATCGGTGACCGAGGCGCTGCATGTGGGCAATATCTATGTGAACCGCAATCAGATCGGCGCAGTGGTGGGCAGCCAACCCTTTGGCGGTGAAGGCCTTTCCGGCACTGGCCCGAAAGCGGGCGGGCCGGAGTATCTGACCCGTTTCACTCGGCTGGACCGGCCTGAAGCTGGGGCCGATTCCCGCAAGGTGACCGATTCCCGCAAGGTGACCGAGGCCGACGTTTGCGCAGCCCTGCTGGCGGTGCCTGCCGCCCCGGAGCATCCGGCGCGGATTTTACCGGGGCCAACGGGCGAATCCAACCGGCTGACCGCCACTACCCGCTTGCCGATTTTGTGCCTTGGGCCCGATGGTGCGGCTCAGGCGGAAGCGGTTCGCAAATTGGGGGGGCTTGCCGTTGAAGCCCCCGGACTGGACCCATCAGCTCTTACCACCCTGAGCGGATTCTCTGGTGCGATCTGCTGGGGCGATGAGACAATTGCGCGGCGCTATGCGCAGGCCCTTTCTGCGCGCAAAGGCCCGATCCTGCCGCTGATCGGCACTTTGCCCGATGCCGCCCATGCGGTGCTTGAGCGTCACATCTGCATCGACACCACCGCCTCGGGCGGCAATGCGCAATTGTTGGCCGAGGTTTCTGACGGCTAACTGCTTGACGCGCCATCGCGGATCGGAAAACGTGGGCCATGTTTCCGATCCGCGATCATAACCCTTCGGGGAGCAGGCCCTTTGTGACCTACGCGCTGTTAGCGGCGAATATCGCGATCTTCTTCGCTTATTGGGACCGGATTGATCACGGCCGGGCGATGGATGCATTCTTTTTCAACTGGGGTCTGGTGCCGGGTCGCATCACGGCTGGCTTTGGCTATCAAACGATTATTACTTCGATGTTCTTGCATGGTGGATTTCTGCACCTTGCAGGCAACATGCTGTTTTTGTGGATATTTGGCGACAATATCGAAGACGAGATGGGGCATTTCGGCTTTGCGCTGTTCTATCTTGCCTCGGGGCTGGCCGCTGCGGGGCTGCAAATTCTTGCGGACCCAACCTCGGCTGTGCCGATGGTGGGGGCCTCTGGGGCGATTGCCGGGGTGCTGGGCGGGTATCTTCTGCTTTATCCGCGCGCCAAGGTGGATGTGCTGATCATTTTTGTGATCTTTTTCCGCATCTTCACCATTCCGGCCTGGATCGTGCTTGGGGTCTGGTTCGCGCTGCAATTTTTCAATGGCGCGGCAAACAGCACTGACGGAGTGGCCTATATGGCCCATGTCGGTGGCTTTGCAGGTGGTTTGGTGTTGACGCTGCCGGTGTGGTTGCGGCGCGGTGCGCGAGGCTATTGGGCGCGAACCAAGGGCCGGCCCCCCCATCCGGCGGCGCAATATGAGTTGACAACCTCGCGCATCCCGCGGGTTACCCGACGCCGCTGATTGCCAGACTCTGCCTGATTGCCAGACTCTGCCTGATTACCAGACCCCTTGGGATTGCCGGACGTCTTGGCGGGCCAGCCTTGCAAAGGGCTACCGGGCGACCCGTCCGCCGTTTCCGGTGTGGGACCGGTCTAATTTGCCGGGGGCACAGGCTCGGTTGCGGGTGCCGGGGCGGTCAGGATGCCTTTGGTCCAGGTGCCTCCGGCTGTTTTGCCATTTGAATAGGTCAGAACGCCGGTGCCGTCACGCTTGCCTGCGACAAAGCCACCCTCATAGCGATCCCCGCCGGGATAGAGCGCAACCCCTTGGCCTGTCATCTCGCCAGCCAGCCAATCACCATCATAGCTGAAGCCGTCAGGCTGCACCAGTTTGCCCTTGCCCTCACGCAAACCGTTCTTGAAGCCGCCGCTGTAGCTTGTTCCATCTGCCCAGGTGGCCAGGCCACTGCCTTCGCGTTTTCCGGCTTTCCAATCACCTTCATAGCGAAAGCCGTCGGCGTAAAGCATCACGCCCTTGCCTTCGGGCAGGGCATTGAGCAGCGCGCCGTCATAGCTGGCACCATTGGCGTAGACGGCCTTGCCATTTCCGGTGATCGCGCCATGTTTCCAGTCGCCGTCATAGGTCGATCCATCGGCATAGGTGATCTTGCCCTTGCCGTCTTGCTGGTCGTCTGCAAAGCCGCCCTCATAGACATCGCCATTGGGATAGCTCATCTTGCCTATCCCCTGCATCTTTCCCCCAAACCAGTCACCATCATAAACCGTACCGTCCTTGGCCGTGAAAATGCCTTTGCCGCTGCGTTGGTCGGCCTTGAATGCGCCGACATAAACGTCGCCATTGGCAAAAGAGATTTTCCCGTCACCAGAGCGTTGACCATCGACGAAGGGGCCTTGATAGCTGTCGCCATTCGGCTGGGTCAGCTTGCCGGTGCCGTTGGTTTGTCCGTCTTTCCAGTTGCCAACATAGGTCAGCCCATCGGGAAGGATCAATGTGCCTTGGCCTGAACGCTCTCCGGCGACAAAATCGCCGTCATAGGTAGAGCCATCGGAATAGGTGAATTTGCCTTTGCCCTGCATCTTGCCATCGACCCAACCCCCTTCATAGCGATTTCCGTCTGGATCAACCAAAATGCCCTTGCCGTGGTGCTGCCCAGCGCGCACGGCGCCTTCATAGACCACGCCATTGGCATAGGTCACTTTGCCGTTGCCGGTCATCTCGCCCCCGGTCCAATCCCCGGCATAAGAGCCGCCGTTGGCAAAGGTGATGGTTCCCTGACCTTCGGGTTTGCCGCTGACAAACTGACCCTCATAGACCGAGCCGTTGGGAAAGCGTGCCTTGCCTTTTCCGCTGATCACTCCGGCCACCCAGTCGCCGGTGTATTCATAGCCGTTGGGCAAGCGGTAGGTGCCGGTGCCGTCTTGCAAGCCATTGACGAAGGTGCCTTCATAGACGGAACCGTCATCATATTTCTTGGTGATGATGTCTTGCGCAAAGGCCCCGGTGGCAAGGGCTGATCCCACAAACGCCGCAATGATGATGTTTAGCCGACCCATTTGATCCCACCGCCCTTTTGCGCTGTAATTTGTCGCTACCCTAACGGCACTGGCTACGGCCTGACAAGGTGGGTGGCTGGGGCATTGGCGGGCAAAGGCTTTCCCTTGCCGGGGAACCTGCTAGAACCCTGCCAACCGAACCTAACGGAGGCCCTGATGGCCGCTCGCTTTCGACTGATGCTCGCGCAATTGAACCCCACACTGGGGGCGATCGAGGCCAATTGTGCGCAGGCCTTTGCAGCATGGGAAAGGGCCAGGGCATCGGGTGCCGATATGGTTGCGCTGACCGAGATGTTCGTGTCCGGCTATCAGACGCAGGATCTGGTGCTGAAACCGGCCTTTGTGGCCTCGGCCATGGCTGCGGTGGCCGATCTGGCGGCGCGGATGGGGGATGGCCCGGCGATGGGGATCGGCGCGCCCCACGCCAGGGACGGCAAGATTTACAACGCCTATTACATCTTGCAGCAGGGCAGGATTGATGCGGTGATCCTGAAACATGATCTACCCAATGACGGGGTGTTTGACGAAAAACGCGTCTTTGCTTCGGCCCCGCCGCAAGGCCCTTATCGGGTAGGGCCTTTGCGCATCGGCTCGCCAATTTGTGAGGACGCCTGGCATAGCGAAGTTTGCGAGACCCTGGAGGAAAGTGGCGCGCAGATCTTGCTGGTGCCCAATGGTTCGCCCTATCATCGCGGCAAGCCTGCGGTGCGTACGCATCTGATGGTATCGCGGGTAATCGAAACCGGGTTGCCGCTGGTCTATCTGAACATGATCGGCGGCGAGGATGATCAGGTGTTTGATGGTGCGTCGTTTGTTTTGAACCCCGGCGGCGTACTGATGGCGCAACTGCCACAGTTTGAACCCTGTTTCACCGAGATCGAGTTTGTCGAAGGCCCGAATGGCTGGCGGGCTGAGCCGGGAATGATGGCGCTGATCCCCAATTCCTATGAGGCTGATTACACCGCCATGGTGATGTCTGTGCGCGATTATCTGGGCAAGACCGGGTTCAAGAGGGTTTTGCTCGGCCTGTCGGGCGGGATTGATTCTGCCATTGTGGCGGCTATTGCGGCGGATGCCATTGGCCCGGAGAATGTCCGCTGTGTGATGCTGCCCTCGCGCTACACGTCGGAAACCTCACTTGAGGATGCGGCGGCGGTAGCCAATGCCTTGGGCTGCCGGTTGGATACTGTCCCGATCAGCGGGGCGCAGGAGGCGGTGGGCGAGGCTTTGGGCGATCTGTTTGCCGGAACCAAACCGGATGTGACCGAAGAGAACATCCAGTCGCGCCTGCGCGGGCTTTTGCTGATGGCGATGTCGAACAAATTTGGCGAAATGCTGCTGACCACCGGCAACAAGTCGGAAATGGCGGTGGGCTATTGCACGATCTATGGTGATATGAATGGTGGGTATAACCCTCTGAAAGATCTCTATAAAACCCGCGTTTTCGGCACCTGCCGCTGGCGCAATGCCAATCATCGCCCGTGGATGCTGGCCCCCGCGGGTGAGTTGATCCCGGCCCGCGTGATCGAAAAGCCGCCCAGTGCCGAGTTGCGCCCGGATCAAAAGGATGAGGACAGCTTGCCGCCCTATCCGGTGCTTGACGCCATTCTTGACGGTTTGGTTGAGCGCGAGGCGTCGGTGGCCGATCTGGTGGCCGAAGGCCATGACAGGGCCACGGTCAAGCGGGTAGAACATCTGCTTTATATCAGCGAGTACAAACGCTTTCAGGCTGCCCCCGGCACCCGCCTGACCAGAAAAGCGTTCTGGATGGATCGGCGCTATCCAATTGCGAACCGCTGGCGGGATGAAGCCTAGAGCGGGCTGACCGTGCAAAGTGGCAGCAGGCGTTGCACCTCGGCTGCATCGCAAAGCTCGGTGGCATCGGACATTACGGCGGCGCTGGCTGCGGCCGATCCCATCGCCATGGCCGCCGCAACATCCCCGCCCCGCGCCAAAGCCAGCACAAAGCCTGCAACGAAACTGTCGCCCGCCCCCACCTTGCTTTTGACGGCAACCTTTGGCGCCACCACAAACAACCGTTGCCCGGCCTCGGCGATGACAGATCCTTCGGCTCCGCGCGCCAGAATCACTCGCTTTGCCGCGCCCGCCGCGACCAGCCGGCTGGCAAAATCGGCGCTGTCCTGGCGGGTTTCCAAAGGATGCCCCTTGATGCTTTCGGCCTCTTGCCCGTCCATCCGCAGCACGGCAAGGCCGGGGATCGGCTTGTCAACCGCCTGGTGCAGGGTTGGCCCCGAAGTATCCAGCAGCACTTGCACTCCGGGCATGGAGGCCGCCAGCCGGGCAGGGAAATCCACCGGCACGCCGGGGGGCTGACTGCCGGAAATCACGCCGAAAATTCCCGGTCGGGTCGAGGCGCGCAGCAGGTGAAACACCCGGTCCTGATCCTCGGGCGACCATAGCGGGCCGGGCAACATGAAGCGATATTGCCGCCCGGTGCTGGTTTCGGTCACGGTCAGGCTTTGCCGGGTTTCGCCCGGTGACACCAGTGAAAGAAACGGGACACCTTCGGCGCGGATCAGCCCTGCCAGCCGCTCGCCGGTCAATCCGCCCAAGGCCACCAGTGCCAGACTGTCGCCCCCCATGATCCGCACCGCGCGGCTGACATTCAGCCCGCCACCGCCCGGATCAAGCTGCGGTGCCGAACAGCGCAGTTTCTGGTTCGCAATGACATCGGGCACATCGGTCGACATATCCAGCGCCGGATTGAGGGTGAGCGTCAGGATCGGCGTTTGTTCCACGGTGCTGCACTCCCGTCTGGTCTAGCCTGCGATTTCGATCTTGGTTTCAAAGCTGCCGGTGCGGTCAGAGTTCTTGTCACGCAGGGTGGTTTGCAGCAGATATTTTCCCGGCTCGATACCGTCCAGAGTATAGGTCAGATTGGCCTGGAACTCGCGGTTGGGATAGCGTGAGACCAGATCAAGCTCGGTCAGATTGGGAATATCGCCCAACAGTTCGCCAGTTTCCGAGATGACCTTCAAATCAACATGAAAACCCATCGAATACAGCCCCTCATCGGGCGAGCCATAAGCGAAACCGAAGGGTTCGGCGTAAATGATGATCTTTTCGCCGGGTTTGTAGACGTCGCTGGCGCGCGGGTTGTAGATTCCGAAACCCGAGGCGGGCTGATCAACCAGCAGCGCCTGGGTAAAACCGATCACCGTCGACATCTCCCAGACCTGCCCGAACAGCACCTGGGCGGATTTGAGCGCGCCCTCTGTGTCGCCCGCCGCGGCCTGTTGTTCGATCTTGGCCGCTGTTTCGGCAATCGGGCCAGCTTGGATCGCCCCCCCGGTGACGCACAGCGTTGCGACAGCCAGAGATTTCAGCAGCGAAAAGTTGAAAGGCATCGTAAACTCCATTCCGCCAAATGCATGCGGAGCCCCTTTGGAGGCGCCGCCAAGCCGATGATAGTCGCAAGCACGGCAAAACGCCAAGGCCGAAGCGGGTGATGCGCTTGATAACGCGATCTTGGCCAGCATCGGCCAACTGGACAAATTGCAGACGCTGTGACAGGGAAGGTCCGTCGCAGGAGAGCCGCCATGACCACCAAACCCACCATCACCCGTTTTGCCCCTTCGCCCACCGGGTATATCCATGTCGGCAATCTTCGCACGGCACTGATGAACTATCTGATCACCCGCAAGGCGGGCGGTACCTTTATCCTGCGGCTGGATGATACAGATCAGGAACGCTCGAAACAGGAATATGCTGATGGGATCATGGCCGATCTGGAGTGGTTGGGCCTGCATTGGGATCGCGTGGAAAAGCAAAGCCTTCGGATGGAACGCTATCGCGAGGCGGCGGATGATTTGCGCGCCAAGGGGCGGTTCTATGAGTGTTTTGAAACCCCGGTCGAGTTGGATCTGAAACGCAAGAAACAACTGAACATGGGCAAACCGCCGGTCTATGACCGCTCCAGCCTGCGCTTGACCGAAGACGAGCGCGCGGCGATGCGGGCCGAGGGGCGCGCAGGCTATTGGCGGTTTCGCCTTGATCAAGAGCGAATCGAATGGGTTGACGGTATCGTTGGGCCGCTGTCGATTGATGCGGCCTCGGTCTCTGATCCGGTGCTGATCCGCGCCGATGGCCAGGTGCTCTATACCTTTGCCTCCTCGGTGGATGATGTCGATATGGGCGTGTCCTTTATCGTGCGCGGCGCCGATCATGTCACCAATACCGCCACGCAAATCCAGATCATGCAGGCCATGGGCGGCACGCCGCCGAATTTTGCGCATCACTCGCTGCTCACGGGCGCGCAGGGCGAGGAATTGTCCAAACGGCTGGGCACGCTTTCCTTGCGCGACCTGCGCGCGCGGGGGGTGGAGCCGATGGCGCTGTTGTCGCTGATGGCGCGGCTTGGCAGCTCGAAGCCGGTGGAATTGGCCAGCTCGATGCAAGAGCTCATTGATGGATTTGACATTGGCAGTTTCGGTGCGGCACCAACGAAATTCGACGCCGAAGACCTGTTCCCGCTGACCCGCGCCCATGTTCAAAGTCTGCCGCTTGCGGCGGTGGCTGATCGGGTGTCGGGTTTGGGCGTCCCTGCTGAAATTGCCGGGCAGTTTTGGGATGTGGCAAAGGGCAATATCACCATTCTTGACGATCTGGCCGGTTGGTGGCACCTGTTTCGCGACGGGGCCGAACCGCTGATCGACGACGAAGATCGCGAGTTTGTGGCGCAGGCCATGGCGGTATTGCCACCGCAGCCCTGGACCCATGCAACTTGGGGCGAATGGACCAATGCAGTCAAAGATGCGACCGGGCGCAAGGGCAAGGCGCTGTTCAGGCCACTGCGCCGCGCTTTGACTGGTCTTGAAGCCGGGCCGGAAATGGCCGATGTGATGCCGCTTTTGCAAAAGCTACGGAAGAAATGAACAAAGCAATGATGACGGCGTTTTGTCGCCCGCAGACCCCGTGATGAGGGCAGGCCCGTTGCCAGAGATGTATTCTTTCTGCTTGCCAGCCCGTAGCTTGGCAGGTTAGTTTCACCGCGTCAGTTCGGGAGAATCCGGGGGTAATGCCTCGGTGCCGAAGGAGCAACCGCCCCGGTAAACTCTCAGGCGCAAGGACCGTTTTGACAGACAGACTCTGGAGAGTGGTGCGTCTGCATCCGCCGAAGGGATAACGATCTCAGGCGCCCAACCTTGGGCAAGGACAGAGGGGGCATCGCAGGACGGGGATTGGCCTGTTCGGACGATGCCGGAATCTTCCGGCAATGGTTGGGAGAACGGCTTTGGCCGAAGAATTGTTCAGATTGGGTCTGCATGATCTGCATGTCGCACTTGGCGGCAAGATGGTGCCGTTTGCGGGCTATGAGATGCCGGTGCAATATCCGGCGGGCGTGATGAAAGAGCATCTGCACACCCGTGTGGCCGCCGGGTTGTTCGATGTCAGCCATATGGGACAGGTGATCCTGCGTCCCAAAGGCAGCTATGAAGAAACCGCACTTGCGTTTGAAAAACTGATGCCGGTGGATGTCCTGGGCGTAGTGCAGGGGCGTCAACGCTATGGAATCTTTACAAATCCCGAGGGCGGTATTCTCGACGATCTGATGTTTGCCAATCGTGGCGATCATCTGTTTGTTGTGGTGAACGCAGGCTGCAAACACGCCGATATTGCCCATATGACCGCGCATCTCTCGGCCGTTTGCGATGTGATCCCGGTGACAGACCGCGCACTTCTGGCGCTGCAAGGCCCGCAGGCCGAGGCGGTTTTTGCCCGTATGGTTCCTGCCGTTGCTGCAATGCGGTTCATGGATGTGGCGGTTTTGCCGTGGAACGGCGTTGACCTTTGGGTGTCGCGTTCAGGCTATACCGGCGAGGACGGCTTTGAGATTTCGGTGCCGGATGCGGTGGCGCTGGAGTTTGCCAAGACGCTGCTGGATCAGCCCGAAGTGATGCCCATCGGCCTTGGCGCACGGGATTCTCTGCGGCTGGAGGCCGGGTTTTGCCTTTACGGCCATGACATCGACACCACCACCACCCCGGTTGAGGCCGGGCTGAACTGGGCCATCCAGAAGGTGCGCCGAACGGGTGGTGCCCGCGAAGGTGGCTTTCCCGGTGCCGCGCGAATTTTGCGCGAGCTGGCCGCAGGTCCGGCCCGCAAACGTGTGGGCCTGCGCCCTGAGGGCCGCGCGCCGATGCGTGAAGGGGTCGCGCTGTCTGCCACCTCGCCGGTGGGGCATATTACCTCTGGCGGCTTTGGACCCTCGGTCGAGGCGCCCATCGCCATGGGCTATGTCAGCAGTGACTATTCCGCCATCGGAACCCGGTTGACGGGCGAGGTAAGGGGTAAGCCTCTTGCTGTAACCGTCGCCCAGATGCCTTTCCAACCAACAACTTATAAACGCTGAGGAAGAAAATGAAATATACCAAGGATCACGAATGGCTGCGCGTTGAGGGCGATCTGGTGGTGGTGGGCATCACCGAACATGCCGCCACGCAACTGGGCGATGTGGTGTTTGTTGAACTGCCCGAGCCTGAAACTGTTGTCGCCGAGGGCGATGAGGTGGTGGTGATCGAAAGCGTCAAGGCGGCTTCGGATATTCTGGCCCCGGTTGATGGCGAGATCGTCGAAGTGAACGCAAAGCTGGTCGACAATCCGGGTCTGGTGAACGAGGATGCCACCGGGGCGGCTTGGTTCTTCAAGATGAAACTCGACGATATGTCGGTGCTCGATGCGCTGATGGACGAAGACGAATACAATGAGCTGATCGGATAGGAATTGCCCGGAATCCTTAACGATTCCGGGCAAGATATTCGAGAAAAATTGCAGGCCCCAACGGCGGGGCCAGCTTTCTCTATGCACAGGGCAGCGCCATGACCTTTACCCCCATTGACTATAATCCCTATGATTTTGCCAATCGTCGCCATATCGGGCCGTCTCCTTCGGAGATGGCCGAAATGCTGAAGGTGGTGGGCGTCAAATCGCTTGACGAATTGATCGACCAGACCGTGCCGGCCTCTATCAGGCAAAGCGTCCCCTTGGGCTGGGCGCCGCTATCGGAGCATGATCTTCTGGCGCGGATGCGGGCGGTGGGCGCGCGCAACAAGATCATGGTCAGCTTGATTGGGCAGGGCTATTACGGCACGGTGACCCCCCCGGCTATCCAGCGCAATATATTGGAAAATCCGGCCTGGTATACGGCCTATACCCCCTATCAGCCCGAAATCGCGCAAGGCCGGCTTGAGGCTTTGCTGAACTATCAGACCATGGTGGCCGATCTGACCGGCCTGCCGGTGGCCAATGCCAGCCTGCTTGATGAGGCAACTGCGGCAGCCGAGGCGATGACGATGGCGGAGCGGGTGGCGAAATCCAAGGCCAAGGCGTTCTTTGTCGACGAAAATTGTCATCCGCAAACCATCGAAGTGATCAAGACCCGCGCGCATCCTTTGGGGATCGAAGTGATTGTTGGTGCGCCCGAGGCGTTGGAGGCCGACAAGGTCTTTGCCGGAATTTTCCAATATCCCGGCACCTTTGGCCATGTGCGCGACCTGACTGCCGAGATCGCGGCCCTGCACGCCGCCAAGGCGATTGCGATTGTGGCCACGGACCTTCTGGCGCTGACGATGTTGAAAGAGCCCGGTGCAATGGGGGCCGACATTGCGGTCGGATCAAGCCAGCGTTTTGGCGTGCCCTTGGGTTATGGCGGGCCACATGCTGCGTTCTTTTCGTGCAAGGATGAGTACAAACGCGCGATGCCGGGGCGCATTGTCGGGGTGTCGATTGATGCGCGTGGCAACAAGGCTTACCGGCTGGCATTACAAACCCGCGAGCAGCATATCCGCCGCGAAAAGGCAACATCAAACGTCTGCACGGCTCAGGCGCTTTTGGCGGTAATGGCCTCATTTTACGCGGTTTTTCATGGCCCGGATGGGCTGCGCGCCATTGCCGAGCGGGTGCATTTCATGACCAACCGACTTGCCCGCGCACTTAAGGCTGCGGGGGCGAAAGTGTCGCCAAAAGCCTTCTTTGACACCATCACTGTCGAGGTTGGCGTTGGGCAGACCGGCATCTTGGCGGCGGCGCGGCAAGAGGGGTTGAACTTCCGCAAGATCGGCAGTGATCGGGTCGGTATTTCGTTGGATGAAGCCACCGATGAAAAGGTGCTGGTCAAGGTGCTGCGCGCTTTTGGGATCGAGGGGGTGCCGCCACATCGGGCGGCTCTGGGCTTCCCCGAAAGCCAGTTGCGCGACACCGAATTTCTGACCCATCCGGTGTTCCACATGAACCGGGCCGAGTCGGAAATGATGCGCTATATGCGCCGTTTGTCGGATCGCGATCTGGCTTTGGACCGGGCGATGATCCCCTTGGGGTCTTGCACGATGAAGTTGAATGCGGCGGCCGAAATGATGCCGATCACATGGCCGGAATTCGGCACTCTGCATCCTTTTGCACCGCCAGATCAAGCACTTGGCTATCGTGAGGCGATTGAGGATCTTTCGGGAAAGCTGTGTGAAATCACTGGGTATGATGCGTTTTCCATGCAGCCCAATTCCGGTGCGCAGGGTGAATATGCAGGGCTGTTGACCATTCAGGCCTATCACCGCTCGCGCGGTGAGGGGCATCGCAAGGTTTGCCTGATCCCGGTGTCGGCGCATGGCACCAATCCGGCCTCGGCACAGATGGCGGGGATGGAAGTTGTGGTGGTGAAATCGGCCCCCAACGGAGACATTGATCTGGAGGATTTCGCGGCCAAGGCGACGGCGGCGGGAAATCAGCTTGCGGCCTGCATGATCACTTACCCCTCTACCCATGGTGTGTTTGAGGAAACCGTCCGCGATATCTGCCGCATTACCCATGAGCATGGCGGGCAGGTCTATCTTGACGGCGCGAATATGAACGCGCTGGTCGGGTTGGTGAAACCGGGAGAAATCGGCAGCGATGTCAGCCACTTGAACCTGCACAAGACCTTTGCCATTCCGCATGGTGGCGGTGGGCCGGGGATGGGGCCGATTGGGGTACGCGCGCATCTGGCCCCCTTTCTTCCGGGGCATCCCGAGACCGGTGGGGTCGAGGGACCGGTGAGTGCTGCTCCCTATGGATCAGCCTCTATCTTGCTGATCTCATGGGCTTATTGCCTGATGATGGGCGGTGAGGGGTTGACCCAGGCGACGCGGGTGGCGATCATGAACGCCAATTACATCGCCGCGCGGCTTTCAGGCTCTTATCCGATCCTGTTCATGGGCAACAAGGGCCGGGTTGCGCATGAGTGTATCTTGGATACCCGGCCCTTTGCCGAATTCGGTGTGACGGTGGACGATATCGCCAAGCGTCTGATTGACAACGGTTTTCATGCACCCACCATGTCATGGCCGGTGTCGGGAACGCTCATGGTGGAACCCACGGAATCAGAAACCAAGGCCGAGATCGACCGCTTTATCACGGCGCTTCTGGCGATCCGCGAAGAGATCAAGGCGGTTGAAGACGGGGAGATTTCCAGTGAGGACAGCCCCTTGCGCCATGCTCCGCACACGGTCGAAGACCTGGTGGCCGACTGGACGCGCAAATATCCGCGCGAGCAGGGCTGTTTCCCGCCCGGAGCCTTCCGGGTGGACAAATACTGGCCACCGGTGGGCCGGGTCGATAACGTGTTTGGCGACCGCAATCTGATCTGCACCTGCCCGCCACTGGACAGCTATATGGAAGCTGCCGAATAGCTGCGCAAACCGCATGCGCAGCGCAGTCTTGACCTGCACTGATTGACAAGGCCGGGGCAGGGACATTACTCCTTGCCCCGACATGCAGAGCCAGACGCAAATTTCCCCCAAATCGCGCTTTACCGATGGGCTGATCACCGCCCTGCCGATCGCGCTGGGCTATTTTCCGATTGCCTTTGCCTTCGGGGTGGCGGCAACCGGCGCGGGGCTGTCGGCGCTTGAGGCCTTTGGCCTGTCGCTGATCATCTATGCCGGGGCGGCGCAGTTTCTGGCGCTGGCGTTGATCAGCAGCGGCGCGCCGTTGTTGGTGGCGGCGTTTACGCTGGTGGCGATGAACTTGCGGCATCTGCTCTATGGCCCGGCGCTGATCAAGCGGGTGGGCAAGGCGGCCAGCACGCGACATGCCTGGGCCTGGGCCTTTGGGCTGACCGATGAAGTGTTTGGGGCAGCCTTGGGCGCGATGGCGCGGGGGCGGGTC
>JAGPBG010000194.1 GCA_018063485.1 Cypionkella sp. | reverse complement strand
GCTGATGACGCTGTTTGCGCTTTTCATCGGCTATCATCTGATCATGGGGATTGGCGGCGCGGATATGCCGGTGGTGGTGTCGATGCTGAACTCGTATTCGGGTTGGGCGGCGGCGGCGATCGGCTTTACGCTGGGCAATGATCTGCTGATCGTGACCGGGGCGCTGGTAGGCTCATCAGGTGCGATCCTGTCCTATATCATGTGCAAGGCGATGAACCGATCGTTCATCAGCGTTATCCTCGGCGGCTTTGGCACCACCACAGGCCCGGCGATGGAGATCAGCGGCGAGCAGATCGCGATTGATGCCGAAGGCGTGGCGGCGGCGCTGAATGATGCGGATTCGGTTATCATCATTCCGGGATACGGCATGGCGGTGGCACAGGCGCAGCAAGCGGTATCGGAACTGACGCGCAAGTTGCGGGCGAGGGGCAAGACCGTGCGTTTCGCCATTCATCCGGTAGCGGGGCGCTTGCCGGGGCATATGAATGTGCTCTTGGCCGAGGCCAAGGTGCCCTATGATATCGTGCTGGAGATGGACGAGATCAACGAGGATTTCCCCTCGACAGATGTGGCCATCGTGATCGGCTCGAATGACATCGTGAACCCGGCGGCCCAAGAAGACCCGAACTCACCCATCGCGGGGATGCCGGTGTTGGAGTGCTGGAAAGCCAAGCAGGTGTTTGTGTCCAAGCGCGGGCAGGGCACGGGTTACTCCGGGATCGAGAACCCGTTGTTCTTCAAGGACAACACCCGGATGTTCTATGGGGACGCCAAGAAATCGCTGGATGCGTTGTTGCCGATGATCGAGTGAGGCGCGGCTAGCGCAGCCTACGCAAGGCCCCGCTGTCATGGCGGGGCCTTTTGCTTTGCGGCAACGGGACGCACAGAAAAATCTGTATCCACAGGCGTTGCGGGTTAAGATCGCGCGGAGATCACAAGGAGATGGCCGGATGCAATATATTGAAAACAAGACCTTTGACGAGATCGCAGTGGGCGACACCGCCCGGATCGAGCGGGTTTTGGGGCAAGCGGATATTGATCTGTTCGGCATCCTTTCGGGTGATGTTGCCCCGGTGCAAGACGCCGCTTGCGAAGATATCGAGCAAGGCATGTGGGGCACAGCGTTGATTGCGGCGGTGCTTGGGTCGGAATTGCCGGGGGTGGGCACGGCCTATGTGTCGCAGTCGCTGGAATTTCATCGCGCCATCGCAGTCGGGGATACGGTGACGGTTATTGTGACAGTGCTGGAAAAAGCCGCAGGCGGGCTTGTGGTGTTGAGCTGTCAATGTCTGGGCGCGGTGGGTGAGGTGCTGATTTCGGGGCGGGCCAAAGTGATTGCGCCCAAGGAAAAGGTGCGCAGGCCCCGGCGGGAATTGCCTGCGGTGCATCTGCATGTGCGCGGGGCGCGTCATGCGCAACTGGTGGCGGCAGCGCAGGCGGTGGGGGCGATTGCTACGGCGGTGATTCATCCTTGTGATGCCGACAGCTTGCTGGGGGCTTTGGCTGCGCGAGATGCCGGGCTGATCGTGCCGGTTCTGGTGGGGCCATTGGCCAAGATCAGAGCGGTGGCCGTGGCGCAGGGCGTGAGTTTGGACGGGATCGAGTTGGTGGACACTGCGCACAGCCATGCAGCGGCGGCGGCAGGCGTGGCAATGGCACGGGAGGGAAAGGTGGCGGCGCTGATGAAGGGCAAGCTGCACACCGATGAGATCATGGCGGCGGTGGTGGATAGCGCGACGGGCCTGCGAACCGAGCGGCGGATCAGTCATGTCTTCGCGCTGGATGTGCCGCACTATGACAAGCCCTTGTTCATCACCGACGCCGCGATCAACATCGAGCCGGATTTGAACGCCAAGCGTGACATCATCCAGAATGCGATTGATCTGGCCCATGCTTTGGGGATCAAACTGCCGAAAGTGGCAATCCTGTCAGCGGTGGAAACTGTGACGCCCGCGATCCGCTCAACCGTGGAAGCGGCGGCACTTTGCAAGATGGCCGAGCGCGGGCAGATCAGCGGTGGCGTGCTGGATGGGCCTTTGGCGTTCGACAATGCGGTTTCGCTGGAGGCGGCAAAGGCCAAGGATATCGTATCAGTGGTGGCGGGGCAGGCCGATATTCTGGTGGCCCCGGATATGGTGTCGGGTAATATGATCGCCAAGCAATTGATTTATCTGGCAGGAGCGCAATCTGCAGGGCTGGCTCTGGGGGCAAGGGTGCCGATCATTCTGACCAGCCGGTCGGATGGGGTGGCGGCACGGGTGGCCTCGGCGGCCCTGGCCACGCTTTTCGCGGCGCATCAGCGCCACATGCTGACCGCAGGCAAGGCATGACGGTTCTGGTGCTGAACACCGGATCGTCTTCGATCAAATTCGCAGCCTATGACGCGCCGGGGCAAGAGCCGGTGCTGCGGGGCAATTTGAGCGGGATCGGGCAGGGCCGGGCGGTTTTGAAGCTGGCACCAGAGGCTTTGGCTATCGTTGCTGTGGTGCCTGAATTGGACGACTTTGGACTGCTGCATTGGTTGCTGGGGCAATTGCGGGACCGTTTTCCCGATGTGGCGGCAGTCGGGCATCGGATTGTGCATGGTGGGCGGCATTTTGGTGCGCCAGTGGTTCTGGATGCCACCGCCATGCAAGAGTTGCACGCGCTGGCCCCGCTGGCGCCTTTGCATATGCCGCATAATCTGGCAGGCGTTGCGGCTGCGGGCAAGGTTTGGCCCGAGGCGCGACAGGTGGGGTGTTTTGATACCGCCTTTCACCGCAGCCAGCCCGAGATTGCCCAACGCTTTGCCATTCCGCGCGATTTGCATGAGGCCGGGGTGCAGCGCTACGGCTTTCACGGGCTTTCCTATCAGTTCATCGCTGATAGTCTGGCCGGAAAGATCGACGAAACGGCACGGGTGGTTGTGGCGCATCTGGGCAATGGGGCCAGCCTTTGCGCGATGCAGGGCGGCAAGAGCATGGCAACCACCATGGGGATGACGGCGCTTGATGGCTTGATGATGGGCACCCGCTCGGGGGCGATTGATCCGGGGGTATTGCTGTATCTGATGGAGTCGCAAGGCTATTCGACGGCGGATGTGAGCGATCTGCTTTACAACCGGTCGGGGCTTTTGGGGGTTTCGGGGATCAGTGGCGATGTACGCAGGCTTGAGGCCTCGGGCGATCCGGCGGCGGCGCAGGCTTTGGCGCTGTTTGCCCGCACGGCGCGGCAAGCGATTGCAGCGATGGCGGCCAGCATTGGCGGGCTGGATATTTTGGTGTTTACCGGTGGAATTGGTGAAAACTCGGTGCGGATGCGCGCGGATATTTGCGAAGGGCTGGGCTGGATGGGGGTGGCGGTCGATCCGGTGGCAAATGCTGCAAATGCGGTGCAGATAGGGGGCGCTGCGGTGCAGGTTCTTGTGCTGCCGACCGATGAGGAACGTGTGATTGCGGCGGCGGTTCTGGGTTTGGCGGAGAGCTGACACAGGGCGGGGATTTCGCCAAAGTGGTGGCGGTTTTCCGGTGGACCTTGGGGTGCTGCGCGGCCTAATCTGCGCCGGTGGAACATGAAAAGGCGATGGTATGGATGTGTTGAGCGCGCGCGACATTCTGGAGCGGTTGGTGGCCTTTCCGACCGTCAGCCATGACAGCAATCTGCCGCTGATTGATTGGGTCGAGGGCTATCTGGCCGGGCATGGCATCCCTTCCCATCGCAATTGGAATGAGGATCGCCAGAAGGCGGCGCTCTTTGCCCATGTCGGGCCGATGGAGCCGGACGGGGTGGTTCTGTCAGGCCATACCGATGTGGTGCCGGTCGAGGGGCAGGATTGGGCCAGCGATCCCTGGACTCTGACCGAGCGCGAGGGCCGGCTTTATGGCCGGGGCACTTGCGACATGAAGGGCTTTGTCGCCCATGCCATTGCGGCGATGGTGGCGGCGCACAGGCGGGGGTTGCGCAGGCCCATGCAACTGGCGCTGTCTTATGACGAAGAATTGGGCTGTGTGGGCGCGCCACCGATGATTGCGGCGATGCAGGGTTTGTTGCCCAAGGCCTCGGTTGCGGTGATCGGTGAGCCAAGCAAGATGACGCCGATCAACGGCCACAAGGGCAGCATTGGCTATCTGGTGCATGTGCGCGGCTATGAGGTGCACAGCTCGCTGCTCCCCTACGGGGTGAGTGCGGTGATGGAGGCCGCGCGGCTGATCCAGTGGTTGAATGAGCGCAACGCCGCTATTCAGGCGCGCACGATCACCCCGATGGCGGCTCCGTTCCATCCGCCGTTCTCGACCCTGCATGTGGGGATCATCCATGGCGGGACGGCGGATAATATCACCGCCGGGGATTGCCGGTTTCCGGTGGAAATCCGCGCGGTGCCCGGAGAGGATATTGATGCGCTGGGGCGTGAGTTCGAGGCCGAGGCGGCACGGGTTCAGGCGGCAATGCAGGCAGTGCGGCCGGAGGCTGCGGTGAATGTGGTCAAGGAATACGGCTTTCCGATGCTGCACCCCGAAGTTGAAGGTGCGGCCGAGGCCTTGGTACGGCGACTGACGGGCCGGAATGATACCGGTGTCGTCAGCTATGGCACCGAGGCCGGACAGTTTCAGGATGCGGGATATTCCGCGATAGTCTGTGGCCCCGGCGATATTGCGCAGGCGCACAAGGCAGATGAATATCTGGAAATCAGCGAATTCGAGGCGGCGGGGCGGTTCATGCAGGCCCTGATCGAGGAGTTGGCATGACCCGATTTCCATTCTCGATGGAGACACCTGCGCGGTTTGCCGGGCCTTTGCCGGCGCGTTGCGATACCGTGGTGATCGGCGGCGGTATCGCCGGGGTGATGACGGCGTTTTTTCTGGCCGAGGCCGGGCAAAGCGTGGTTCTGTGCGAAAAGGGCCGGATCGGCGGTGAGCAGTCAAGCCGGAATTGGGGCTGGATCCGCCAACAGGGCCGCGATCCCAGCGAAGTGCCAATTATGATCGAAAGCCTGCGGATATGGCAGGGCCTGACGAAAGAGGTCGGTGCGGATCTGGGGTTTCGCCAGCAAGGGGTGATGTATCTGGCACGGACCGAGGCCGACATGGCCGGATATCAAATCTGGCTTGATCAGGTTGCAGGTCATGGGCTGGACTCTGCAATGCTGACCAGGGCGGCGATTCAAGGTCACATTCAGGGGATGGCTGCGCCC
>JAGPBG010000193.1 GCA_018063485.1 Cypionkella sp. | reverse complement strand
CGGCGGCTGCCAAGTTCAACCGGCACCACATCAATGGCGGAAGACGACATTGTTCAAATCCTTTCAAGCACATCGGGTCGGGTTGAAAGCGCCTCAACCACACGGCGCGCCATATCATCGATCGACAGATCGGCAGAACTGTCGACGATGAGGTCTGCCTGCTCATAAAACCGGACCCGCGCCTGGTAAAGTGTGCGCAGGGTCTCGCGCGGGTTTTCGGTCCGCAAAAGCGGGCGGGTGGTTTTGTGGCGCACCCGGTGCCAAAGAAGTTCAAGATCCGCGCAAAGCCAGACCGAGACCCCCGCCTTCGAGATCTGCTCACGATTGTGCGCCGACAGGAAGGCCCCACCGCCGGTGGACAAGATGCAAGGAGGTCCACGCAACAGCCGCATCAGCACCTCGGTTTCGCGTGACCGAAAGAACGCCTCGCCATCACGATCAAAAATCTCGGCAATGGTGCGATTGGCCGCACGCACGAT
The DNA here is from genome assembly GCA_018063485.1 of Cypionkella sp. Lineage (GTDB taxonomy): Bacteria > Pseudomonadota > Alphaproteobacteria > Rhodobacterales > Rhodobacteraceae > CBDUEF01. The sequence goes on along the minus strand of JAGPBG010000193.1, from coordinate 4,706 downwards.
CTCTTCGTCCGAATCAACAAAGGGCACGTCCAGCAACCGTGCGACCGCCGTGCCAACGGCCGTCTTTCCCGCACCCATCATGCCCACCATGACGACGGTTTTATTCAGCCGTTGCATCCCTGTCCCCGTTGTCTGTGCATTCCCTGTTCGCGGCGGGCACCTGCCGATCAGAAATCTTTCTTCCTGAATGGCGTGAACTCGCCGGAAATGCCATATATAAATGAAACGGCGCAGGAAATCCGTTTCCTGCACCGTTACAAAAGGACCGATCCGCAACAGATCGGCGTGAAGGCAAAAGGCAAAGGCATATTCTATGGGGCGTATTCTCAAGCTGTTGGTGGTATTGGTGATTTTTGGTTTTGCAGGACTCGTCGGCTACGCCTATCTTGCGGATCTCAGTCCGCAAACGGGCCCGGTGACCGAGCCAGTGGTTCTCAATGGCAATTAGGGTCAGACAAGGCTGGCTGTTGGCGGCACTCGTCACTGTTGGCTTGCCGCAGGCAATCTGGGCCGAAGCCCCGTTGTCAGCCATCGACTGGCTGTCAAAATCCGTCACCGGCAAGACCGGTGTGGTTGTTTCGCCACAAGTAAATGGCAGCGTGGCAAATCAACCGGCAGTGAGGGGCGAGCCATCCGTCAGCAAAAGTGGCGCTTTGCCGTCTGATGTGGCGGTTAGTGTGCTGGATGCCCCTTCACTTGACGGCGTCGGCCTGCTCAGCCCCGAAACCACTGGCTTTCCGATTGCACTCTGGGGCCTTGGCAAAACCGATGAAATTGTAAATGCCGTCGCCGCCGTTGAGCTTGACGGGTTGCCAACCCTGCAAAACCTTTTGCTTACCCTGTTGTTGGCCGAAGCGGAGCCGCCTGCGGATGCAGGGAATGACGCGCGCCTGCTGATGATGCGGCTGGACAAGCTCCTGGAAATCGGCGCCCTGGATCAGGCGCAGGCTTTGCTGGATGCGGCCGGCCCAATTCAATCGGCTGATCTTTTTCGCCGCGCCTTTGATGCGGCCCTGCTGACCGGAAATGAGGACCGCGCCTGCGAAACCATGCGCGCCACCCCTGCCCTTGCGCCCACGCTCACTGCGCGGGTGTTTTGTCTGGCGCGCTCGGGCGATTGGAATGCTGCCGCCCTGACCCTTAGCACTGCCAAGGCGATTGACGCCATTTCAGCGGACGAAGATGCGCTCCTGTCGCGATTTCTGGACCCTGACCTGTTTGACGGAGAGGCCGTTCCAGAACCTCCCACCCCCATCACCCCGCTGATTTGGCGGATATATGAGGCTGTGGGCGAACCATTGGGCACCGCCATGCTGCCCGCTGCCTTTGCCCATGCGGAATTGAGCGACAGGGCCGGTTGGAAGGCACAGCTTGAAGCAGTGGAGCGCCTGACCAGGGTTGGTGCCGTCACCCCCAACGCGCTGCTTGGGCTTTATACTGAACGCACGCCGGCTGCTTCGGGCGGGGTTTGGGACCGGGTGGATGCATTTCAGCGCCTTGATACCGCTTTGGCCCAACGCAATGCCACTTTGGTTGAGCAAAGATTGCCCTTGGCATGGGCCAGAATGGGCGATGTTGAATTGGAAGTGCCGTTTGCCACCCTGTTTGCGCCTGCCCTGTTCAAGATGAGCCTGAGCGGCGATGCGGCGAATATTGCCTATCAGATGGAGTTGTTGTCGCCAGATTTCGAAAGATACGCAAAAAGTGCCCATGCGCCAAAAGACACCCGCTCGGCATTTCTGGCTGGGCTCGCTTCGGGTTCGGTAAAGGGCTTAACCCCACCTGACAGCATGGCCCGCGCCATCGCACCGGCTTTTGTTGCGCCGGTTTTGCCGGAAGATTTCGTCATTTTGTCCGAACAAAAGCGGATCGGCGAGGAAATCATTCTTGCGATGAACAAGATTGTTAGCGGATTGCACGGAAATGTCGCCGATATTGCCGCCGGGCTATCGGTCTTGCGCCTGTTGGGACTTGAGACGGCAGCGCGGCGCACCGCACTTGAATTGATGTTGCTGGAGCGACGCGGATGAACCAGAGAAACGCGCCCTGCAATGCCCATGACTGGATTTCCACCTTTCTGGAAAGTCAGGCCGCGGAACTGGGTGCGGCGCGCAACACGCTTTTGGCCTATGGCCGGGATCTGAAGGATTTTGCGACCTGGTGCGATCACCGGGGCGTTGGTTTTGCTTTGGTGACGCGGGCTGACGTCGAAAGCTACCTTCTGTCGTGTGATGCAAACGGGCTGTCCAAATCCACCCGCGCGCGGCGCTTGTCCGCCATCCGCCAAATGTTCCGATTTGCGCGCGATGAGGAATGGTGCAAGGAAAACCCTGCGCTCAAGATCTCGGGACCGGGATCGTCCAAACACCTGCCCTCGACGCTTTCGCAGGCGGACGTGACCCGCTTGCTCGACGCCGCCCCCGGCTACGGGCGAAACACCTCCGAGCACCTGCGCAACCGCGCCTTGCTTGAATTGCTTTACGCCACCGGGATGCGGGTTTCCGAACTGGTAGAACTGCCGGTCGCTGCGGTCAGGGGCGATCCCAAAATGATTTTAGTAAAGGGCAAGGGCGACAAAGAACGGATGGTTCCGCTTTCAATGCCTGCCAAGATTGCCGTGGCCGGCTGGCTGTCAGAACGCGACAGCCAAGAGGAAAAGGCAAAATCCGAAGGCAAGATGCATTGGGGTGCCAAGGCCGCGCGTTTTCTGTTTCCCGGCGCGGGCAAGGACGGCCATCTGACACGGCAGCACTTCTATCTGTTGATCAAGGGTATCGCGGCGGCGGGCGGCGTCAATCCCTCGCTTGTGACGCCACACACCCTGCGCCACGCCTTCGCCACCCATCTTTTGGCCGGTGGAGCCGATTTGCGAGTGATTCAAACCCTGCTCGGACATGCCGATCTGGCGACGACCGAGATTTACACCCATGTATTGCAAGATCAACTGCGCGATCTGGTGCTGACCCATCATCCTTTGGCCAAACGCCACCAATAAGCCTTGCCCTTGCACGACACCGCAGCCCCCAGCATAACAGCGACCTGACAAAGATCCTTTGGAGCGACAATGAACAGCGACATGCTTGACACCTCTTTCTGGCTTACAGCGGGCGGAATTGGTGCGCTTTTGGTGCTTTCCGCGTTTTTCTCGGGTTCGGAAACCGCGCTGACCGCAGCTTCACGCGGGAAAATGAAGTCGCAGGCAGATCGAGGCTCCAACGGTGCCCAAAAAGCGATGGAAGTCACCAATGACAACGAGCGCATGATCGGGGCGCTGCTGTTGGGAAACAATATCGTCAATATCCTTTCGGCGTCTTTGGCAACCGCCCTGTTGACACGACTGTTTGGCGACAGCGGAGTTGCCATTGCAACAGCGGTGATGACGGCTCTGGTGCTGGTCTTTGGCGAGGTCTTGCCAAAGACCCTTGCCATCACCTTCCCCGAGGCGGTTGCCGTGCGGGTCGCCCCGACGGTCCGGGTGCTGATCTTGTTGTTTTCGCCGGTGGTATCGCTGGTGCGCGCGCTTGTGCGCGGGATCTTGCGCCTGTTTGGGGTGCAGGCAGATCCCAACAGCAAATTTCTTGCGCTTCGCGAGGAAATCATGGGGGCGATTACGCTTGGACATTCCGAAGGCGCAGTGGAAAAGGAGGACCGCGACAGATTGCTGGGCGCGCTTGATCTCTCGGACCGCACAGTCGATGAAATCATGCGCCACCGCAGCGGGATCGAGATGATCGACGCCGATCTGTCGCCCGATCAGATCATCACCAGGGTGCTGGCCTCTTCGCATTCCCGCTTGCCGGTGTTTCGCGGTGACGAGGAGAACATTCTTGGCGTCGTCCATGCCAAAGACCTGCTGCGCGAGGTGGATCGGCTCTTGCGCGGGCCTGATGGCAAAGGTGGCGGCACGATCGATGCGCTTGATATCGTGAAAGTGGCGATGAAACCCTATTTCATCCCCGACACCACCTCGCTTGATGAGCAGATGCGGGAGTTTCTGAAACGCCATATCCATTTTGCCCTTGTGGTGGATGAATATGGCGGCTTGCAGGGATTGATCACTCTGGAAGATATCCTGGAGGAAATCGTTGGTGAAATCACAGATGAGTTTGACGTGGTTGAACGCGATGCCGGGCTCATACGCGGCGAGAATGGCGAATATCTTGTCGAAGGGGCAATGACGATCCGCGACCTGAACCGCGCAACAGACTGGAATCTTCCCGATGAAGAAGCCAATACCGTTGCAGGCCTGGTCATCCACGAAGCGCAGATGATCCCTATCGAAGGGCAGGCCTTCAGTTTTCACGGTGTGCGGTTTGAAGTGGTGCAGCGCCGTGAAAACCGGCTTACCCGGTTGAAGATCAGACGGCTTTAGAGCGCATGGCGTTAAATTGAATTCACCTCGCAACCCGACCGCCTTTGCAAAGTAAGCGATAGGGTGGACGCCCCCGGCGGCATCTATGTGCCATGGTGGCGGGTGTTGAAGCCCCGCTACGGAGGGGAGCGTCCATGGGAGAGGTTAGTATCATCGGCCTGGATTTGGCCAAGAACGTGTCTGTCGCCTTCGGCGCCTCTTCGATCCAGGCGCACGGCGGAGCAGATGGTTCAGTTGTGTTCCGCCGCAAGCTGTCGCGCGCACAGCTGCTGAAGTTCATGGCGGCGCAGCCGCCTTGCGTGGTGGCGATGGAGGCCTGTGCCAGCTCGCATCA
>JAGPBG010000192.1 GCA_018063485.1 Cypionkella sp. | reverse complement strand
GTCAAGCAAGGTCGTGGTGCTGAACGCCGGGCGGGTCGAGCAGATCGGCCCTCCGATGGAGCTGTATGATCGCCCGGCGAATCGCTTTGTGGCGGCGTTTATCGGCTCGCCTCAGATGAATTTCCTGAAAGCCACCCTGCGCGAATCTGGCGGTGCGATTTTGGTCGATTTGGCTGGCCAAAGTCTTTCCCTGCCGGTCCGGGCCGCGAATGTCGGGCAGGTTACCGAGGTTGGCCTTCGCCCCGAACATATTCGCCTGCTTGCCCCCGGTGCGCCCGGACTTGCCGCGCGTGTCAGCACCATTGAACGATTGGGGGCCGAGACACTGGTTTTCGTGAAAACCCAAACCGAACAGGCCCTGGTTCTGCGGGCCGAGGGTGGTTTGGCCGTGGCCGAGGGTCAGGATGTCAGCCTCGCGATTGCCCCCGAGCATCTGCATTTCTTTGACCGTAATGGTGCGCGCGTCGATCTTGCTGCCAAAGATTGAACAAAACGACGGAACTGGGAGAGTTCCGCATAACCGGAGGACGACAATGACCACAGTTTTCAAACCCATGCTTCTGGCCACCGGGCTGGCCTTTGCCGCCAATGCAGGGTGGGCCGATCAGACCCTGCGCTTTGCCACTTGGGACAGCAACGAAAGTCTCGAGATTCAGAAGGCCATCGCTGCCGTGTTCGAAAAGGCCCATCCAGGCGTGAAGGTTCAGGTCGAGGCCTATGGCGACGGCTATGACGCCAAACTTGCTGCAGGTTTCGGTGCGGGCGATGCACCTGATGTCATGTATATGTGGGATTTCCCCGCCTATGCCCCGTCTTTGCTGCCGCTTGATGGCTATCTTGCGGGTGAAAATGGCTTGGATATGGCCGATTTTGCAGCCGGGCTGTTGCCCTATGCGCGCATCACCAATGAGGACGGAACCGCCAGCACATTGGGTATCCCGGCAGGCTACACAACCTTTGTCACCTATTACAACAAGGACATGTTTGACAAAGCCGGACTGCCCTACCCGACCGAGGGCTGGACCTGGGCCGATCTGCGCGCCGATGCGGCAAAACTCGCCAGGCCGGATGAAAAGGTCTTTGGTTACGGCGTCGACGGCGACCCCGACCCCTATGATTTCGAAACCTTCCTGTGGAGCAACGGGTCTTCTTGGATCAGCCCCGATGGCAAAACCACTACCGGCTATCTGAACGCCCCGGCCAGCACCGAAGTGTTCCAGCAATTCGTCGATATGATCAAGGGTGGCGAGGCTGTGCTGTTCGGCGTTGGCGACAACGGCAGCTACCGCGAATTGTTCAATGCCGACAAACTGGGCATGGTGATCTCGGGTATCTGGCCGATGCCTGATTTCGAGGCCGCCGGCAAGAATTTCGGCGTGGTGGGGCTGCCTTCGTTTGGCGGCAAGCCCGCGCACAGCAATGTGGGCATTTCCTCGCTCTCGATCGCCAAGGCGAGCAAGAATCCCGATCTGGCTTGGGAGTTTGTGAAGTTCTACTCAAGCCCCGAAGCCGTTGCGATGCGCACCAATGATATTCCGGTGCTGAACTCGGTGGCGAAATCCAAAGGCATGGCGGACAATCCGAAGTTTGCACCCTTTATCGCGATGCTGCCGCCAGCAGATGCGAACCTTTCGCCCGCCTTCCTGCGCAATGCAAATTGGGGCCGCGCTCAGGATGTTGTCAAAGAGGCAATCCAGCGGATCTATATCGAGCAAGACGGAATTCAGGCCATTCTGGATGACGCCGCAGCCCGAGCCGACAAGGCGCTCACCAAGTGACGCGCCCTTTGGCAGCCCCCGCGAGGCGGCTTTCCTCCCGGTTCCAACCGGGGGCTGCCACCCCCTATCTGTTCATCGCCCCTTGGGTATTCGGCTTTGTGGCCTTTACCCTTGGGCCGCTGCTGTTTTCTCTCTACATCAGTTTCTTTGACTGGCCCTTGATTGGAGCGGCCAAATTCACCGGCGTTTCAAATTATGTCACCATCCTGACCGATGACACCGATTTCACCCGCTCGTTCTGGGTAACGATGAAATTCGCGGCCATGTTCGTGCCCAGCAATCTGATCGTGGCCCTGTTGCTTGCCATGCTGCTCAACCAACCGATGTTCGCCAGCGGTTTTTTTCGCGCGGCGTTTTACATGCCCTCGATCATCTCGGGCGTTGCCCTGGTGACAATCTGGTCATGGCTTTTGTCGCATGAATACGGCGTGATCAACTACATGCTGGCGCTCTTGGGGATAGGTCAAATCAATTGGTTGGGCAGTCCGAATTGGGCACCGGTTTCCATCGTGCTGGTCAGTCTGTGGAGCGTTGGTGCCACCATGCTGATCTTTCTGGCTGGGCTGAAAAGCATCTCGAAGGAATTATACGAGGCGGCAAGCCTTTCGGGCGTTGGCAAAGTCGGCCAGTTTTTCCTCATCACCCTGCCGCTGCTTTCGCCGGTCATGTTGTTCAATCTTGTCACCACCGTGATTGCGGCCTTCCAACAACTGACACTGGCTTTGCTGCTGACGGGCGGTGGGCCGATCAAATCCACTTACATGCTGGCGATGTATATCTATGACACCGCCTTCAAATATCAGGACATGGGCTATGCCGCCGCAATGTCCTGGCTGATGCTGTTGTTGATCATCGCCCTGACTTTGGTGATATTCAAATTCTCCAGCATGTGGGTGTTTTACGAAACCGAAGTCAAAAGGGACAAGTCATGACCATTTTTCGGTTGACCCCCGGCAGCATCCTCAAATGGGCCTTGCTGCTCTCGGTGACGCTGTTGTTCCTGTTCCCGTTTTACTGGACTTTTGTAACCGCCATCAAAGCCAAGCCAGAGCTGTTGACATGGCCGCCCGTTTGGTGGCCCGAAACGCCACTTTGGACCAACTTTTCCGATGCCTGGGCCGCACAACCCTTTGGCACTTATCTGAAGAACTCAGTCTTGGTGACACTGCTGTCCACCATCGGCCAATTGCTGTCCTCTTCCCTTGTGGCCTTCGGCTTTGCCCGCTTTGATTTCCCGGGCCGCAATTTCTTGTTCATGGTGCTTTTGGCCGCGATGATGGTGCCATGGGATGTCACGATGATCCCGCTCTATATGGAATTCAACTGGCTGGGTTGGATCAATACCCTGAAACCGCTGATCATCCCGGCATGGTTTGGCGCGCCGTTTTTCATCTTTCTGCTGCGGCAATTCATCATGTCGATCCCGCGCGAACTGGATGAAGCGGCCAAGATGGATGGGGCCAATATTTTTCAGATTTACTGGAAGATCCACCTGCCGCTGATGTTGCCGGCACTGGTTCTGGTGGGCACCTTTCAGGTTCTTGCCGCCTGGAACGATTACCTTGGCCCGCTTATCTTTCTGAACGATGAAAGCAAATACACGCTGACTCTGGGTCTGGCCCGGTTCAAGACCCTGCATGATACCAACCTCACCGCCCTGGCGGCGATGACGATCATTCTGGTTCTGCCGCCCCTTGTGTTGTTTCTGACTGCGCAGCGCTATATCTTGGACAGCTCTCTTTCCTCGGGCATCAAGGGTTAGTCGATGGATTGGCCAGACTTGCGCGCTGATCTGTTCGATCCCCAAAAGGTGCCGTTTTCGCGCCGGGGCAGTTTCATCGCGATTTCATGGCTGGCCGAGGATGCGGCCTTCTGGTTGCGCAACCTGCGCGGCGGGGATGAGCACACTGATCTCGGGCGGATGCTGCGGCTTGATCTCTTGGACACACAAGGAGCCATCATTGATGCACAATGGAGTCTGACACCTGATTGCCTGACCGCCCGCACCAGGGGCGGCGCAATTCACCTCTCATTTGATGGGCCGGACAGGCTGGTTTTCCGGGGGAATGGTCCGGGACTGCGGCTGTCGACGGGGGCCAGCAAATACAACTATGCCCAATCCGCGCCCAGCCATGTGCATGTCTGCATTGCCCGACAGGATTTGCGCTGCAACATCGCGCTTGAGGTTGGTGGCCTGAACTTGGGCGCTGTCTGGAACGGGTTGTCATCCGATCAGATCAAACTGGATTTGCAGCCCGCCAGTGGTGCACTGGAAGGTCGGATTGATCTTTTTCGGATCGACCCCATTGGCGCGCCATTCCACACGCAACCCCAGGCGGCGCAACGGATTGCCGATGAGTTTGCCGATTTTCGGAATGCCCTCCCCAAGGGTGGGCCGGAATTTGCGGCAGGGCACCTTTTGGCCAGCTATATTCTGTGGTCGGCCTATGTCCCGGCTGAGGGCGCTCTGGCCCATCCGGCGATCTATATGTCCAAGAACTGGATGACGAATATCTGGTCCTGGGATCATTGCTTTGTTGCCCTCGCCTTTGGTAAAAACGCGCCCGATCTGGCCTTTGAACAGATGCAGGCGATCTTTGCGGCGCAAAGTGTCTCGGGCCGCCTGCCAGATTATATCAATGATCGCTATGCCTATTGGGCCTTTACCAAACCTCCGGTGCATGGCTGGACCTTCGCGCAACTGCGCAAACTGGCGCCCGAGTATTACACCCCACAGCGTAAGCGGCAGGTGCTGCATTGGCTGGACAGGCAAACCCGTTTCTGGCTGTCTGGCCCCTGTCTTGGCAACCTGCCCGCCTATCGCCATGGCAATGATGCGGGCTGGGACAATGCAACCTGCTTTGCCGAAGGCGGGCCATTGGTGGGGCCTGATCTGGCGACGTTTCTGATCCTGCAACTGGATGAAATCACCCGACTTCACACCGAGTTGGGCAATATCGCGCAGGCAAGAACCACCCGCCAACAGGCGGATGAATTGTGTAAGGCCCTGCTGACGGATCTGTGGGTCGGTGCCGGGTTTGTGGCCAGATTGCAAAACGATGGCCGCGTTGTCACCACCGGGCAATCGTTGCTGCTTTTCCTGCCACTGTTGTTGGGCACCCGCCTGCCAGCCGAAATGCGCGCAACCCTGCTGTCCAGGCTTTTGCGGCCGGGTCAGTATCTTACCGAACACGGGCTTGCCACCGAAGCCACCGACAGCCCGCTTTACCGCGCCAACGGCTATTGGCGTGGCCCGATCTGGGCCCCCACGACGGCGCTGTTTGTAGATGCTCTGAACCGCTGCGGTGAAAACGCGGCAGCCCTTCAGATCGCCCGGCGCTATTGCCAGATGTGTAACACTTCGGGCATGGCTGAAAACAACGATGCGCTGACCGGACAGGGCCTGCA
>JAGPBG010000191.1 GCA_018063485.1 Cypionkella sp. | reverse complement strand
TCCATGCGCTCGATCCGCGGGCTGGAAAGCGGCCCTTCGGGATCAAGCACCCCATCCGCCCCGGCCAGCGCCACCGCGCCGCCGGTCAGGATCGGCACCAGATCAAACGCACCTGCATCGCCCTGGCCCAGCGCAGCGATCCAAGCCGAATAGTCAGCGTCATCCGCCGCCACCGGCGCACTCAGCCGCAACGGCGGCGGCGCGGCAAGCGCCAAGACCTCGGCCCATTTGGCACTTTCCGGCAGGTCAGGCACCGCAACTTGCCGCGCACCCACCTTGCCAATCACCACCTGCGCCACCGCGGCGCCCCCGTTGGGCGCATCGTAAAACGCCAAGGTGCTGCCTTGGGTTAAACCATCCAGCAACCCGGCCTGAATCTCGCCCGCCCGCACCAGATACCGCGCCGAGACCGGCCCGGTCCCCAACACCTGACTGTCCAGCAGCGGCCCCTCACCCGCAGGCACCTGCCGCGCCGGGCCTTGCACCATCGCATCGGAAACCGCCGCCAGAAGTTGCCGCCAACTGATCCCTTCCGCCGCGCGCAATTGCTGCGCCAGCCGCAACGTAAACTCCCCTTGCCAAACTCCGCTATCGGCCAATTCATATTCAAAAGACCGCTGATCAGATTGCGAGGAATAGAGAAAGACGAACTCCCCAGACAGCGGGGGAGTGTCGACCCCCTCGACCGAAACCGCATCCGCGGGCACGCCCAAGGCCTCGGGGGCCAGCCCCCTTGAAATGCCTTCGCCGCCAATCGCCCGAAAACCGGTAGCGGAATGGCAGGCGTCGATCACTCCGATAACCTGCGCGCCCTTCGCCAGGACACCGGCCGCCCATTCCTGCAATTCATCATCCAGAATGGCATTTTCGACTGTGCCGACACTGCCCTTCCATCCGGTGGCATCGGCGGGCAGTAAAATCTCGTCATAGCCGCCGCCCTCATCGCCGCTTTGATCCGGGGCCTGTGAGCCATGGCCCGAGAAATAGAAGATGACCGTATCCCCAGCACGGCTTGCATCGGCAACAGCGTCAAGGGCGGCCATGATCTGCGCGCGGGTCGGCTGGCCGCGATGGACCGCCGCGGGCAACGTGATCGCAGCACCGCCCAGAACGCGCATCTGATCCGGGGCAACACCGCGCGCACCCAGCACCTCAACCATCAAGGCAAGATCATTGTCCGGGCCTTTCAGATCAGCGTCCAGGGCAAGATAGTCCGACACCCCGATCAAAACTGCCCGTGTCTCGGCACGGGCCTGGGCGCCAAAACAGATCGCCGTTGCACAAATCAGATGAAAAAGGGCATGTCGCATCATGGAAGAACCCTACAATCCTTTGCCCCGAGGGCAAGTCTTGCGGCCCGGATGACCGAATTTGTCATCTTTCACCGATGGGAACACAGCCTGCACCGAGCCGGCTTGCTGCGGGCAAGGCAGCGCCCCAGAAGATTTCAATTGCTCACTGGCGTCAAGCGGCGCCCGCCCGCTGCAATACCCTTCTCAATCCGGCTCTCCACCGAATTACCCGCCAAAGATCCCAGAAAACCATTGAATTCCGGCGTGGCACGGGTCGCCAGACGCCCGGCTTCGATCACCAGATCAACCTCATCGGTCTTCAATCGCAGCCTTGTCGGCACCTTGTTCAGCTTGGTACGCATCGCAGAGTCCACGCCCTCGAAACTGGCCTGGCCCACAAAAATCTTCAGATCCTTGCAATCCCAACCCGAAGTTGATCCGCGCAACCTGCGCACCTCGGACAGCGGCAAGGCGCAGCGCCATTCGATCAACTCGCTTTCCCAGAGCCGCAACTCGCCACGCATCGCGTCATAGCCTGACCTTGTTGCCGCCGACATCGACGCCGTGGCGATCGACATTCCCAAGCCAAGCCCGCTTGGGCCGGGGATTTTCTGGGTCCAGCCATAATCGGCCTCGACCCCGGCATTGGCGACCAGAAACAGCATCCGCTTCATCCGCACCGCCTCTTCGGGCGACATGGGCGCATAGGGTGCCTGCGCGCGGGCGCGCTCCACCGCCAAACCCGTGGTGCCGAAATTATCGGTGATGCCGCCATCCAGCAATTTGACGAATTTCACCCGCTCGGGATCGGAATAGCTTTCCAGCGCCGCACCTTGGGCCTTCATGGCGGCGGTGGCCTCGGGATTGTTGCGCGCCGCAGTCAACCAATCTGGTTCGCGATAGTTGCAATCGGTGGGATGGGCCGCAAGGACAATCGGCGTGAACACGAGAGGAAACGCCGCCGAGGCTGTCACCGCCTCGGAAATCGGAAGTTTCGACAGATCGGAACACAGCGCATCAAAGGTTTCGGGCGAAAACAGAAACGGCGTGTTGTTGGCCATATCGGTGGCGTTGATCCAGGTCTTGATCCTTGATCTTGCCCGCAGATCGCCAAAGGTCGCGTGATGGAACAGGGTTTCATCCAGATAGCGGCCAAAGGTGTTGCGCCCATTGGCCCCGCCCGCCAAGCCATTCACCACCGTCAGCGGGTTGAACAGCGAATTCGCCATATACTTTTCGGCATTGGTGATCAGATATTTCTCGCGATACCCGTCCAGCCCCCTTGGCCCGTAAAGCCCGAATTGCGCCGCCGTAACCGAGCCGCCCGACACCCCAGACACCAGCCGCACCGTATCCAGAAGCCCGTCATTGGTGCCCGTGATCGCGCCTTGGGCCTGCAATTCCTGCAACATCCCATAGGCAAAGGCCGAGGCGCGCATTCCGCCGCCCGAAAACGCCAGCCCCACATAAACCTCGCCCGAACCGATGGTTTCGGGAGTCACCTCCACCAATGCCGGGTTTTCACCTGCAAGCGGCGCATTGATTGGCTTGTTCCATGCCGCACAGCCGACAAGGAAGATAAGGCAAGTCAGCAGTTTCTTCATGGGAATCGCAACTGGTCCATCTGATCAGGTGGCCAGCTTAGGCCAGTCGATTTCCAGCACAAACCCTTTTTCCACCACAGGCAGGCCAAGACGTGCGCCGTGACGCGTTGCAATCGCCCGAACCAAGGCCAGCCCCAAGCCGTGCCCGGCAATTGCCCGGTCCCGATCTGCACGGGTAAAGCGTTCAAAAGCCTCGGCTTTGATCTCGGCAGGCAGACCCGGACCTGTGTCTTGAATACACATCCTATGGTGCTCTTTACCAGGGTGCAGCGACAGCGTTATCCCGTCCCCCGCCGCGCAATATTTGATCGAATTGTCCAGAAGGTTGGCGATCATCTGGCCGATCAAGGTGCGGTCGCCCAAAATCTGCAAGCCGGGGATAACGTCCAGCCGCGTCACCAATCCCTTGTCTTCGGCCAAGGGCTCATAGAGCTCCCATACCTCGCGCGTCACCGCTGAAAGCTCAACCGGCACCAAGCCGCCACCGTTGCCCTGATCCGCCTCGGCGCGGCTGATGTCCAAAAGCGCATCGAACACCCGAACCGCCTGGCGCATCTCGTCGCGCAACTCGGCGGTCAGGGCCTCTTGCCCCTCTATCCGCGCCAGTTTTTGCATCATGCGGTTCAGCGGCGTGCGCAATTCATGCGCGATGGTATCGGAAAGCCGGTGCGTGGCGCGGTTCAGCGCCTCGATCCGGTCAAGCATCGCATGAACATGCGATTCCAACAGGCCAAATTCATCCGTGCTGCGCGGGCCGGGAAGTCGTGCCGCCAGATCACCCGCCGCTACCCTGTCGGCCAGATCATTGATCCGCCCCAGCCGTGCCATGACCGAGCGCGCCGCCAGCCAACCGGTCAACGCCCCCGCCGCCATCAGCGCAACCGCCAGCGCCGCCATGCCGCGCCGAAGTGCCGCCAGCGTCTCATCAACCGAGGCCAAAGACCGTGCCACCAGCAACGGAAAGCCTCCTGGCAAGATCCGCGCCACCCCCAGCCAGCGCGCGCCCCCATGGGTGAAACTGACACCCGGCTCTGCAGCAAAGCCATCACCCGATGCCTGCAACCCATCAGGCCAGCCGGTTTGTGACCCGGCCAACACCACCCCATTGCGGTCTTTCAACACCAGCAATTCGCCGGGATTGCGCACTGCCGAGCGGTACTCGATGGCCTGGCGCAACGCGATGATCCTGCGCTGATCATAAAGCGCGGCAAACCCATCAAGATCGGCTACAAGTTGCGCCTGCGTGGCCTCGGTCAAGCGCTGATCAATCAGCCGATATTGCAGGCCCATGGCGGCCAGAGACATCAACGTCACCGCCAGAGCCAACAGCGCCGCCAACCGCAAGGTGGCACGCGCCTGCCACGGGGCTGCGGGTTCGATCATCCGGCCAGGGGGGCGAAAACATAGCCCTCGCCCCGCGCGGTTTGAATGGCCACAGACCCCGCCTCTTCCAGCTTGCGCCGCAACCGCCCGACATGAACATCCACCACATTGGTGCCGGGATCGAAATGCAGGTTCCAGACATTTTCCAAAAGCTGCATCCGTGTCACCACCTGCCCCGCATTTTGCGCGAAATAGCTGATCAGCTCAAATTCCTTGGGGCTGACAGATACATGCGCACGTTTGACATGCACGGTGCGCGCCTTCATGCGAATTTCCAACTCGCCAAAGGCCAGCAGGTCATTGTCCAGCACTTGCATGGCGCCACGCCGCAACAGCGCTCGCAGACGGGCACGCAACTCGGATGGTTCAAAGGGTTTGGGCAAATAGTCATCCGCGCCTTTGTCCAATCCCTCAACCCGGTTTGAAGCCCGTCCCAGCGCCGACAAAACCAGAATCAACCCGCTGGCGCCTTTGGCCCGCATGGTGGCAATGGCATCCACCCCATCGCCACCCGGCAGCATCCGGTCCAGCACAATCACCCTGAAATCGCCTGAGGCCGCCGCAATACCTTCGGGCAATGAATGAACCACCACCGCCTCACAGCCAAGGCCCTGCACCTCGGCAGCCACGGTGGCGGCTGTCTCGATGTCATCCTCGATGATCAAAATCCGGTCCATGTCGCCTCCATTCATCGCCATTGTCAGAACACCAGAACCGCTGGGTCAAGCACATTCGCACCGCCAACGGGACGCGGGCGCGCGCCCGTTGCCCAAGGGTCAATCACCACATGGCGCGTCATGCCATTCTCGCCCAGCAACCGCAGCAGGACCGGCTCGCAAATACTGATCGCTGTCAGCGCAGGATCGGTCAGTTCCGCACCATTCACCGCCAATATCCTGTCACCGCCTGCTACCCCGGCAAAAAGTGCTGCCGAGTTTTCGCTGACAACGCTGATCCGTCCGGCCTCC
>JAGPBG010000190.1 GCA_018063485.1 Cypionkella sp. | reverse complement strand
CGCAGCGAAGAATGGCGGCCGCGCGAGCATTTGTCCGACGCCTGGCCAGAAATGCGTTGATATCGCGAACGACCAATGTGAAGTCATTGGTACCTGGGAGGACCCAAACAAGATCGTGTTTGGCGCGATCTCGCTAGATCTTTTTGCCGTGCTGCTTGGCGGGGCGACCGCTCTGCTGCCGGCTTTCGCCACCGATATTCTCAATGTCGGGCCCGAGGGCTTTGGCCTGCTGAGATCAGGCCCCGCCATTGGCGCTTTGCTCATGGCCGCAGCACTCTCGCGCTGGCCTTTGAAACGCCATGCGGGGCGGCGGATGTTGCTGGCGGTGGGGGCGTTTGGGTTGGCCACTGTGATATTTGGCCTGTCGAAAAACATCTACCTGTCTGTCACTGCCCTTGCAGTGCTTGGTGCGGCAGACATGATCTCGGTCTATGTGCGCCAAACCCTTGTACAAATCGTCACCCCCGACCATATGCGCGGACGGGTGTCCTCGGTCTCGGGTCTGTTCATCTCTGGCTCCAACGAATTGGGCGAGTTCGAATCCGGCGTGGCCTCGCGTTTTATCGGCCCTGTCGGAGCGGCTATTTTTGGCGGCATTGGCACCATGATCGTGACCGGAGCCTGGGCCGGGATGTTCCCATCCTTGCGGAAAGCTGACCGTCTGGACGGAGCCGATGCGCCGCTCGAGCAAACGATTCAGCCATAAGCGCTCATTGCTGCGACCAGTTGATGCCGCCTGACAGCCCTCCCCTGAAGGCCGCCTTTACCGCCATGGCGGCAGGTTGCTGCACGCCATGACAGTCTTGATGTCATGACGGCGCGTTCCGTGGCAGGGTTCATCCTGATCATCGGGGTCGCGCCTTCCTCGGCCGCCTGCATGTGGTCAGCGCATATGAACTGCCGGGCCATTCGCTGCACAATTGCGTGCATTTCCCCTGTCAGAACCTTTGGTTCTGCATGGCGCGGCGGTGATCTTTGCCGGGGTCTGGCTTGATCTGTTTTGCGTCCTTCGCCCCAACAGCAACAATATGGCGGTCACAAATTCGTGACGTCGCGTCAGTGATTGACGCCACGCCCCCACGCTGACAGCTTGAATCCAAGATCCCCTGCAAACCCCGAATTTCATCAAATCGAGCGGGCAGTCAGGGGCAGGGACAAGGGGAAAGAAACATGAAGAAACATCTGACCATTCTGGGCGCCTTGGCGCTGACCACTACCGCCTCACAGGCGGGTGGAATTGATCGTTCTGGCCAATCCATCCTCGCGATCTTCGAGACCGGCAATTATGCCGAACTCAGCTTTGGTCGGGTTTCGCCGGATGTGTCGGGCGTGGCAACCGCCCCCTATGGCGGATTTGCTTCGGGTGATATGGCCGGCAACTACAATCAGATCGGTCTGGCGGTAAAAACCAGGCTGAGTGATACTCTCGATCTTGCGGTCATCCTCGATCAGCCTTTCGGGGCCAATGTGGATTATCCGGTTCTGGCTGTGCCACCTGCTGTCTACTATGCGGCAGGGTCAACCGCGGACCTGTCGACAATGGCAACGACGGCGGTGCTGAAATACCGTATGCCGAGCAATGTCTCGATCTATGGCGGCTTGCGCTATGAAACCATGTCGGCCTCTGCCACCGTGCCGTTCATTCCCGGCGGTGGCTATACAGTTGATTCGAACACTGTGGGAGATGTGGGCTATCTGGTTGGGGTGGCTTACGAAAAGCCGGAAATCGCCCTGCGGGTGGCTTTGACCTACAACTCGAAAATCTCGCATGATTTCGACACCGTAGAGCGCAGCGCCCTGACCGGTGGCGTTGATCTGGCCGGCACTACCACCGTCGAGTCGCCGCAAAGCGTCAATCTCGAATTCCAGTCCGGAGTTGCCAAGGATACGCTGGTCTTTGGCTCGATCCGCTGGGTTGATTGGTCAAATTACGTGATCGACCCGACCTATTACACCCCGCCATCGCCCTTGGTTTCCTATGACAGCGATACTGTCACCTACACCTTGGGTGTCGGTCGCCGTTTCAATGAAAACTGGTCTGGCGCGGTATCCATCGGGTTTGAGGATCAGGTGGGCGGTTATGCCTCGAACCTTGGCCCGACCGATGGCAAGAAAAGCCTGACCATTGGCGTTTCCTACACCAAGGACAACATGAAGATCTCGGGCGGGATTTCCTATGTCGAGATCGGCACTGCGCAAACCACCCTGAACGGAGCGATTGCTTCGGGCGTGTTCGAAGGCAACTCGGCCGTGGGTGTTGGCATCAAGATCGGCTATTCGTTCTGATCACTGCCCCATTGCAGGAAGGGCCCCGCAGAACATGCGGGGCCTTTTTCATTGATTTTCCGCGTGAAATCCCCGGCGGTCCCGGTTAACAAGGCGTCAGCCAGCAAAAGGACCGTGCCGATGCTCTATTCTTCGGGTCAGGATTTCAGGGACTCCCCGCAAAAGCGGGTGATGCTGTTTGGCATGTCCGGTCTTGGCAAGACCTATCTGTCGACCATGCTGCGCGCCGCCGGCAACTGGTTTCACTACTCGGTCGATTACCGGATCGGCACCCGCTATATGGGCGAATACATCGCCGATAATTTCAAACGCGAGGCGATGAAAGTGCCGCTGCTGCGCGAGTTGTTGCTGACCGATTCCGTGTATATCGCGTCCAATATCACCTTTGACAATCTTGCCCCGCTCTCCACCTATCTGAGCAAACCGGGCGATCCGGCGCGGGGTGGTGTGGAATTTGCCGAATACTGTCGCCGCCAGTCGCAGCACCGTGAGGCCGAAGTGGCCGCAATGCTTGATGCGCCGAGGTTCATCGAACGCGCGCGCGGCCTTTATGGCTATGAGAACTTTGTTTGCGATACCTCCGGGTCGATCTGCGAGGTGGTCAATGCCGATGACCCATCCGATCCGGTGATGACGGCATTGTCCAGCCATCTGCTGCCGGTCTGGATCCAAGGCTCGCCGGAACACCGGGCCGAATTGATCCGCCGCTTTGATCGCGCACCCAAGCCAATGTATTATCAGCCCGATTTTCTGCAAACCATATGGGCGGAATATCTGACCCAGCAAGGCAAACCCGCCGATCAGGTGGACCCGGACGCTTTCCTGCGCTTTGGCTACGCCCGTCTGCTCGAACATCGTGTACCGCGCTACGCCGCCATGGCGCGTTGGGGCGTGACCGTTTCGGCGCAAGAGGTGGCCGCCGTCAAGAGCCGCGCAGACTTCGACACCCTTATCGCCACCGCCATCGACCGTTAATTCAGGACGCATGAAATGCCCATCACCCTGCCCACCACCCTGCCCGCTTTTGACGTTCTTTCGAACGAGGGCGTCATGGTGATGTCGCCAGAGCGGGCACAAAGCCAGGAAATCCGCCCCTTGCGGATTGCGCTTTTGAACCTGATGCCAAAGAAGATCCAGACCGAGAACCAGTTTGCCCGCCTGATTGGCGCGACGCCGTTGCAGATTGATCTGTCGCTGATCCGCATGACCGAACATCTGACCAAGAACACCGCCGCCGAGCATATGGAGGCGTTCTATCGACCCTTTGCCGATGTGGCCGCCTCGGGCGAAAAGTTCGACGGATTGATCATCACCGGCGCCCCGATCGAGCATCTGGCGTTTGATGAGGTCACCTACTGGCCCGAGCTGACGCGGGTGATGGACTGGACGCAAAGCCATGTCCATTCAACCTTTGGGGTTTGCTGGGGTGGCATGGCGATGATAAATTATTTCCATGGTGTGAAAAAACACATGCTGGATCACAAGGCATTCGGCTGCTTTCGCCACCGTAACCTTGCCCCCACCTCGCCCTATCTGCGCGGGTTCTCAGATGATTTCGTGATCCCGGTGTCGCGCTGGACCGAAATGAAACAGGCCGAGATTGACGCGGCCAAGGGGTTGAAAACCCTGCTTGGCAGTGATCAGGTTGGCCCCTGTCTGGTGGAAGACCCAGGCCACCGCGCGCTTTATATCTTCAATCATTTCGAATATGACAGCGACACGTTGAAACAGGAATATGACCGCGATGTTGCGGCTGGCACACCGATCAATGTTCCCGACAATTATTATCCCGACGACAACCCTGCGCTTGCGCCGCTGAATCGCTGGCGCAGCCACGCGCATCTGCTTTACGGCAACTGGATCAACGAGATTTACCAAAGCACGCCTTATGATCTGGCTCAGATCGGGTGTTAGCCTTGGTTTGATGTCGCGGCTTTGTACAGGGCCGCCCCGCGCCGCATTGCGCTGGCCTGTGCAATCGCCATAGTAAGGCAAAACCAAGGAAGCAAACCATGGACCTGCCATTTGATGGAGCAATCAGCCGCTATTATGCTGAAGGAGCACCAAAAGAGGTGCGAAAGATCATCGAGAAGGCCGACAAGAACGAGATCCTGTCAAAGAACTTTCCCTATGATGAAGAAATCAAAGGCAAGGAGTTCGACACCGCGATGGAGCCGTTGCAGGTGCAACTGGTGCGGATGCAGGCCGATCTGCACGACACCGGCAAGCGCATGGTTGTGGTGTTCGAGGGCCGCGATGCCTCGGGCAAGGGCGGCACGATTTCGGCGCTGCATCAGAACCTGAACCCAAGGGTTGCCAATGTGGTGGCGCTTGCAAAACCCACCGACCGCGAATCCGCGCAATGGTATTTCCAGCGCTATGTCGATTGGCTCCCCGCTAGGGGCGAAATCGCGATCTTTGACCGTTCCTGGTATAACCGCGCAATGATTGAAAAGGTGTTCGGCTTTTGTACCGATGCGCAGCGCGCGAAATTCTTCGACCAACTGCCCGCGTTTGAAAAGATGATCGTTGATGAGGGGATCATTCTGGTCAAGATCTGGCTTGAGGTCAGCCGCCCGGCGCAGCTTCGACGCTTCCTTGATCGCGAGAAAGACCCGCTGAAACAGTGGAAACTCTCTTCCATCGACATTGATGGCTTGCCGAAATGGGATGAATACACCGCCGTCATTGACGAGACGATGGAGAAATCGAATTTCGTCTACGCCCCTTGGACGGTGATCCTGTCGGATGACAAGAAACGCGCACGGCTGGCGGCGGTGCAAAAGGTGCTGACCTCAATCGAGTACAAGGGCAAAGACGCCAGGCTGATCGGCAAGATTGACGATAAGATCTGCGGCGGACCGGGCCTAAGGCCCAGGAAGTGAAACGCGGCTATCATCATGGCAACCTGCGCCAGGCGCTGGTCGATGCAGCCCTTGATCTGATTGCCGATCAGGGCCCGACCGGCTTTACCC
>JAGPBG010000189.1 GCA_018063485.1 Cypionkella sp. | reverse complement strand
GCGTTATGGTCTGCTGTCTTTGGCCCAGATGATGAACGGCGCCTTTGCCGATCCGAAATTCCAATTCCCTGCCACAGGCCAGATCACCGACGCCCCGCGCTATGGTTGGCGCGGCTGTCATCTGGATGTGTCGCGCCATTTCTGGAGCTTTAGCGAAGTCTGCCGCGTGGTCGATCTGCTGGCTTGGCACAAGATGAACCTGTTCCATTGGCACCTGACCGACGACGAAGGTTGGCGGGCCGAAATCAAGGCCTACCCCGAACTGACCGCTGCCGGCGCGCATCGCAGCGCCGATCTGCCCGATATGTTGCCACAACTGGGCGACGGTCCTGTGCGCAGCGGCGGCTATTACAGCCAGGATCAGATGCGGGAACTGGTCGCTCATGCAGGCGCGCTTGGCATTGATGTGATGCCCGAAATTGAAACCCCCGGCCATGCGGCTTGCGTTCTGGCCGCGCTGCCGATGCTGGTTGATCCCGACGAGCCGCCAGACAGCTATTTCCCGGTGCAGGGCTATCCGAACAATTCGTGGAACCCCGGCCTGCCCGCGACCTATACCGTGCTTGAAACCATCATCGACGAGCTATGCGCCATCTTCCCCTCGCGCTATTTCCACATCGGCGGCGACGAGGTGGCCCGCAACGCCTGGATGGAAAGTCCCAAGGCGCGGGTTTTGATGCAGCAAGAGGGTCTGTCTGGCACGTTCGAGCTGCAAAGCTGGTTCCTCACCCGGATCAAGGCGATGCTGACGGCGCGCAGCCGCGTGTTGGTCGGCTGGAACGAGGTGGCGCATGGCGGCGGCGTGTCGCCAAAAGACACTTTGCTGATGGCCTGGGAAAAGCCCGAAGTCGGGATAGAGCTGGCCAAGGCAGGTTATGATGTGGTGATGACGCCGGGTCAGGCCTATTATCTCGATATGGTGCAAGGCCCCGATTGGCTGGAAAACGGCGCGGGTTGGGCCGGACCAGTGACACCGCACAAGACCTATCATTATGAGGCCGAGGGTGATTTTCCGGCTGATCTGCGCCATCATATGCGCGGAATCCAAGCCTGTATCTGGTGCGAACATTACACCACCACGGCCTGGTTCAACGATCTGGTGTTCCCGCGTCTGCCTGCGGTGGCCGAGGCGGCATGGACCCAGTCTGCAAACAAGGACTGGCTGCGCTTTGCCGCTCAGGTGAAACTGCACCCGACACTGTGACCCCGGAATATTGAGACAAAGGACCAAATCCATGCGTATCGCTGTCGGGGGCATCCACACCGAATGCTCCACCTACTCGCCGGTTCTGATGCAGGCGGATGATTTCCGCGTGTTGCGCGGCACAGGCCTGACATCGCACGACTATTTCGCGTTTCTGCGCGACTATCCCGCCGAGGTTGCCCCACTTTTGCACGCCCGCGCTGTTCCCGGCGGCCCTGTTTCCCGCGCCAGCTATGACGCGTTCAAGGCCGAATTTCTGATGCTTCTGCGCGCGGCCTTGCCGGTGGACGGGGTTTATCTTGCGATGCACGGCGCGATCAAGGTCGAAGGCATGTTTGACGCCGAGGGCGATTGGATTGCCGCCGTGCGCGATGTGGTCGGCCCCGACATGCTGATCGCCACCAGCTATGATCTGCATGGCAATGTCAGCCAGAAGATCGTTGATCAGATCGACATCTTTGCCGCCTATCGCACCGCGCCGCATATCGACACCCCCCAAACCATGCGCGCGGCCTATGAGATGTTGCTGCGGGCGCTGGAAACCGGCGCGCGCCCCGGCGTGGTTCGGGTGGCCGTGCCGCTGTTGCTGCCGGGGGAACGCAACTCGACCGAGGATGAACCGGGCCGCCGTCTTTACGCAGCCTTGCCCGCACTTGAAGGCGCAGGCGTTTGGCGCACCGATCTGATGATCGGCTATGTCTGGGCGGATGAGCCGCGCGCCACGGCGGCGGCACTGGTGACCGGCACAGATCGCGCAGCGGCCGAGGCGGCGGCGGCAAAGATCGCCCAGGGTTTCTGGGACGCGCGCAATGAGTTCCGTTTTGGCCCCGAAACCGGCCCGCTTGACGCCATGCTGGCGCGGGCCAGGGCCTGCGACACCCATCCGGTTATTCTGGCCGACAGCGGCGATAACCCCACCGGAGGCGGCGTTGGTGATCGCGCCGATGTGCTGGCGGCGCTGATGGCACAGGATTGGCAGGAGGCAATTGTGGCAGGCATCACCGACCGACCGGCCGTCGAGCGGTGCTTTGCGGCGGGTCTGCATGGGCGCCTTGACCTTCAGATCGGCGCCAGCCTTGATCCGGCGGGCGGGCGTGTCACGGCGCAAGCCATCGTGCTGCGGCTGGAGGCCGGGGCCACCGCCGCCGACGCGCAGGCGGTGGTGCAGATCGGCGGCATCACCCTTGTGCTTGCCGCCAAGCGCCGACCCTATCACGATCTTGCCGATTTTGCGCTGCTGGGGCTGAACCCGGCCAAGGCGCGGCTGGTGGTGGTGAAATCGGGCTATCTGTCGCCAGACCTTGCGCCACTTGCCAACCCCAATCTGATGGCGCTGACCGAGGGCGTGGTCAATCAAGACATCCCGCGCCTGACCAACCTGCACCGCGCGGCGGGCACGGTGCCGTTTGACGCGCGTGAAAAGTTCACGCCAACACCGCAGCCCTCAACGCGATTCAGGGGCTGAACATGGGTCAATGGACTGCCATTTTCCGCCGGCATCCGGTGGTGCGGGCCTGTGCGCTTGCCATTCTGTTATACGGCTTTGCCGGGGCTGCAACTTCGCCCTATCAATCCATGATCGCCATCCGCGAACTGGGCCTGTCCAACCATGCCTATGCGATGATCGGGCTGACCGCATCCATCGGTTATGTCGTCATGGCGATAGCGGCGGGATTCCTGTCGGATTGGTTTCAAAGCTATCGCGGGCCACTGATTTTCGTGTCGTCCTTCGGCGTTCTCGGCTATGGCGTGATCTATGCTTTCCCCTCGCCGCTAATGTTTGCGCTGGCCACCATCGGACCGCTGGCACTGTTTCATGCTACCAACTCGATGCTGTTTGGCGCGGTGCGGGCGCAGACCGATGGTTTCAATGCGGATGAGGCGCGAATCGTCAACGCCTTGATGCGGATCATGATTTCACTTGCCTGGGTGTTGGTGCCGGGGATTGTCGGGCTTGCGCTGCGCGGTCAAGACAGCATGATTTCGGCCTATGGCATTGCGGCGCTTTTTGCGCTGGCCTGCGTGGTCACAATCGCGCTGGGGCTGCGCGGCACCGACATGCAAGACAAGCCAACACCCGACACAAGATCGCGGCCCGCCTTGAAAGATCTGCGCGTATTGATCGCGCCTCAACTGTTGGGCAAGGTTCTGGGGGTGGCGCTGATTTCGCAGGTTCTGCATGTGAACGCCGCCGTGCTGCCGTTGATCGTTACCGGGCAGGCGGGCGGGCAGCCCGAGGATATCGGCTTTCTGGTTGGGCTTGTGGCGGTGCTTGAGGTGATTTTCATGGTGTTCTGGGCTTGGGCGGTGCGCGGCCATCAGATCTTGCCGGCGCTGCTGATCGCGGCCTCGCTTTACTTTGTGTACCTTGCCGCCATCGCCACGGCCCATGCCCCGTGGCAGGTCTATGCGGCCAGCCTTATCGCAGGCTTTGCCGCCGCTGCGTTGGTATCCCTGCCAATCAGCTATCTGCTTGATCTGATCCGCAATCGTCCCGGATTGTCAGCCTCGCTGCTTTCAGTGAACATGTTCCTTGGCGGCGGGCTTGGGGCGGGCGTCTTTGCGCTTGGCACCGAGGTTGGCGGCTACGGTGCAACGGCAATACTTTCGGGCGGACTGGGAGTGGTTGGTGCCACCCTGTTGATGCTTCTGGAGCGGAGGGGAAATGTCACGGATCATCCTTGAAATCTGTGTTGACGATGCCGCAGGAATTGATGCCGCCACCAGGGGAGGTGCTGACCGGATCGAGCTTTGTGCGGCCCTGGGTTTGGGCGGGCTGACGCCCTCGGTGGGGTTGATTGCGCTTGCCGCTGAAAATGCCCTTCCAGCCATGGCGATGATCCGGCCGCGTGGGGGTGATTTCGTTTGGTCTGCCGACGAAATCCGGGCGATGTGCGCCGAGATCGACGCCGTGCGCGCCGCAGGCCTTGCCGGTATTGTCATCGGGGCCTCTTTGCCCGATGGCCGGCTTGACGCAGCAGCGCTGGCAGAGCTGGTAGCAAGGGCCCAAGGCCTTGATATCACGCTGCACCGTGCGATTGATCTGGTACCAGATGTGACAGAGGCCATGAACCTTTGTCAGCGTCTTGGCATAAATCGGGTGCTGTCATCGGGGGGGGCCAAAGCTGCCGAGCTTGGGCTGGACCGGCTTTCCGAAATGGCGCAAAGCGGGATCACCGTGATGCCGGGTGGCGGTGTAAACACCAAAAATCTGGCACGTTTTGCGGCAGATCTTTCGCTTCGGGAAATCCATGCGTCGGCCTCTGTGCTTTTGCCGTTGCCCGATGATCCGCGCATCGCCGATTTCGGTTTTCAGTCAAGCGGCGCACGCGGCACGGATGAAGCCACAGTGCGCGCACTTAGGGCGGCTTTGGATCACATGGGCACTGATCACCACCGCGACGTTGCGGTGCCATAGGCCTGCGCCACCACCTATGGCGCCCGCATAAGCGGGCCTATCCGCATGGGAATGACAAGGCCCTGCGCATTCTCGAACCGTGTCAACTTGCACCCATAGCGCCGCAGAAACTGCGGGTGCATGATGTTAGGGCCGTTCCCCGCGGGGCGCGCCTTCTTTTGCTAAGACCTGCACCAGACAGAAATCTTGCCTGTTCAGCACATGACCGATGATCCAATACGAAAGTGCAGGTTTGCGTAAGATGGGCTGGGCGAGATCATGCCACTGGGGGTTGGCCAGCAAATCAGCGGTTGCGGCCAATGGCGAAAGTGGCTCGGCGGTATCCGGCATTGGCGCGATCCGGGCGCATTCGTCGATGTCCCGGATCAGCGTGGATCGTAGCGGTCATGAACTCCGGGCGGCATATTGTGCCGATACGGGGTTGGATCTCTGGCGGATTTTGTAACGGCTGCTTCCGAGTCGAGAACGGTATCCAATCGCTGTCAAATCCCTGCTCGATCCGCCAAGCACAATCCGTGGCGCTTGCGGCGGCAGTCAAGGGTCTTGAGGGGTGATTGGAAAGTTGAGGTTTTCTATTTCTGCGCTTGGTGCTAGTGTCTCATATTCAAAGGGCTGCGGAAAGGCCGGGACGATGATCTCCAGAAT
>JAGPBG010000003.1 GCA_018063485.1 Cypionkella sp. | reverse complement strand
CCGCCAGGAAAACCGCCACCATCGGCAGCAGGAGTTTCGGCAAATCCTGCACCGCCGCACTGGCTTTCAGGCAAAACGGCAACAGCACACCGGCCAGCATCCCCGCCGCAATCGCGTCCGGGATCAGGGCTACCGCGCGGCCCAAGGGCTTTAGCGCCCCGGTCAGGGCGATCAAAAGCCCGGTGACCACAAAGGCGCCCACGGCCTCATTCATCGAAATGCCAGCGGTTGCCGCGACCAGTGCAGCGCCGGGAGTAGACCATGCCAAAACCATCGGCACGCGGGCGTAGGTGCTGAGAAATGCCGTGCCTATCGCCTTGGCGATGCAGATGGTGAATACCCAACTTGCGGTTTGTGAGGGCGTGGCCCCCAAGGCTGCGGCGGCCGATAGAACCAGCGCGATGGTGCTGCCATAGCCCACCAATCCCGCGACCAATCCCGCCGAAAGCATCGAAACCCGCATCATCCACTCCCGTATTGGGGCGGACTATCGCGGGGCCATCATGAAGGTGCAAGGAGAGAAAATGGGGCGGCGACCCGAGGGAGGAGAAGTGGGTCGCCGCCGATTCGTTTGGCCCAGGGAGGAGGAGAGGGCCGCACGAAAGGGGTAACGGCGATTCTGAGGGAGGGAGAGAACCGCCGTTGAACGTCTGGCCAAAGGGAGGGGGCGGCCAGACGAAAGCAATAAAAGCGGCGACGCCAGGGAGGAGGAAAAGCGTCGCCGGTTTCCGAATCAGGCCGATGAGGCCTGGCGGAAAATCACTTGCCGTAGGCGGCCTGGTTGGCTACTTCGGCGATCATTGCGCGGGAAATGCCCAGATCTCTCAGGTCGCGATCGCTCAGCGACGACAGTTCCGACATGGTCTGGGAGTAGACGCGGCGGCGTGCCATGGCGGCACGGAAATTCACGGTCAGCGCGACCAGACGGTCGGCAATGCTGGGGGATGCGGTGCGGGTCGTATTCATATAAGCCATTTCAGCCTCACTCGTTTCTTGTCAGCGCCGCTGGCTTGGCCGGATTGCCTATTGCCACTATCGTCGCTGTTAGAGCAAACATGGGCCATATGCTGCAGATGCACAATAGCCCTGCGTCGCAATGCCGCTATGCAGCAATTGCATGGCAGGTTGTCACGAAAAATTCATAATTTACAGCATCTTCCTGGAAAATTTGAACATTTGGTCAACAGACCCTTGCCCTTTGCTGCAAAGCGCTCGATTTTGGGTGTTTTAGGGGCAAAAGGAAAAGACCATGGCACTGACGCGCGACGATGTTCTGGCGGCTTTGGCCCGGATTGCCACGCCCGGCGGCGGTGATCTGGTGTCCCGCGATCTGATCCGGGCGCTGACGATTGAAGGCGGAGTGGTGCGATTCGTCGTTGAGGCTCCCAGCCCGGATGAAGCGCGCGCGCTGGCGCCGGCGCAGGCGGCGGCTGAGGCGGCGTTGAAATCCTTGCCCGGCGTGAGCGATGTTCAAGTGGTGATGACGGCGCATGGTCCCGCCGCCAAGCCGCCGTCGATGAAGATCGGCGGCCATCCCACTGCGCATCAAGGTGGTCCGGCCCGCATCGCCGGGATTGACCGGATCATTGCCGTCGGATCGGGCAAGGGTGGTGTTGGCAAATCCACCATTTCTTCCAATCTCGCGGTGGCGCTGGCCAAGCAAGGTCGCCGCGTCGGCCTGCTTGACGCCGATATTCATGGCCCCAGCCAGCCCCGGATGATGGGGGTTTCCAAACGACCCGCATCGCCCGACGGCAAGATCATCGAGCCATTGCACGCCCATGGCGTCACCATGATGTCGATCGGTCTCATGCTCAAAGAGGACGAGGCGGTGATCTGGCGCGGGCCGATGCTGATGGGGGCGTTGCAACAATTGCTGTCTCAGGTGGCTTGGGGGCAATTGGATGTGCTGATCATCGACCTGCCACCCGGCACGGGCGATGTGCAATTGACGCTGTGCCAACGCACCCATCTGACGGGCGCCATCGTGGTGTCGACACCGCAGGACGTAGCTCTGCTCGACGCCCGCAAGGCACTCGATATGTTCCAAAAGCTGAAAACGCCGGTGTTGGGCCTGATCGAGAACATGTCCACCTATATCTGTCCAAATTGCGGGCATGAGGAGCATATCTTTGGCCATGGCGGCGTGGCGGCTGAAGCCAAGCGCCAGAATCTGCCTTTCCTGGGGGAATTGCCACTGGATTTGTCCGTGCGACTTGCTGGCGACGCCGGTACTCCGGTAGCGGCAGGTCAGGGGCCGATTGCAGAGGCCTATGCCGCCCTTGCCCGGCGGCTGATTGACGGCGGAATGGCCTGATCACGCAATATCACGCCGAATCACTCGAATGGGATTTCATGGGAAAGCCGGGGAAAACCCCCGGCTTTCTGGGTCTTGTGGCCGTGTTGGCCAATATCCCGCCCCCAGGGTTTAGGATTTCCTGACCGCGCGTCAAAAAAATCACACCAAATTCAGTTCTTATGGAAGATCTACATCTAGTAGCTCTGAAAGGCCATCCCGCTACAAGTGGCAACGGCGGGTGCAGAGAAATTTCAATATTCTGTTTCAGGCAGTGCCATTGCACAAGATGTGCCGCCCTTATTCCAAAAATTTCCATTGCATCCCATAAAATCCCATGCCATCCCTGCTGCACGGTGAGACGGACGGGGACAACAAAGCAGGGGCGGCTCAAGACCCCGAACAAGGCGAAAAGACAGGCTTCATACAGGCACCCGGCCTTATCACTAAATTGAGATCCGGCGCGTGAGCGAGCAGACATCTCCCCCAGGTGGCACGCGTAGCTGGACGCCCAGCGATGGGACAGAGGCGGATCGAGCAGTGGCAGCAGCTCGATCCGCTTTTTTCATTTTCAGCGCCAAACCAGAGGGTCCGCAAGGTCCATGGCTAAAGAGGCATTCAGAGGCGAGGTCACCCAAAAGGTTGACAGCAAGGCGCGGGTCTCGATCCCGGCAGCCTTCCGCCGCATTCTGGAGTCCCAGGACACTGTAACCGAAGACACTCCGCGCACCCGCCTTTACATGATCTACGGCGGCAAAAAGCGCAATTTTGTCGAATGCTATTCCCGCGAGGGCGCAGATATTCTGGCGGCTCAGATCGAGTCGATGGAACTGGGTTCTGTTGACCGTGATCGCGCCGAGCGTGACCTGATCGCGCGCTCGGTCATGGTGGATATCGAACCCGATGGCCGTATCGTTTTGCCCGTCAAGGTGCGCGAAAAGATGGGCTTTGCCGAAGACGATCTGAAATCAGGTGCCGAGGCAGTGTTTGTCGGTGCAGCAAACCGCTTCAAACTCTATCGCAAAGATGTTTATGAGGCTGCCGACGACGATGATGATGAGGATGACGTTGACCCGCTGGCTCGTGTCGGCAGGAACGTCAGGGTGAGCTGAATGCAGGCCACCCGCGATCCTGCGTCAGATCGCCAGCCCCATATCCCGGTGCTTTTGCGCCCTCTGCTTGCCGCTGTGGCCCCCGTGCGGGGCCTTTGGCTTGATGGAACCTTTGGTGCGGGCGGCTATACGCGCGGCCTGATCGAGGCCGGGGCCGATTGCGTGATCGGGGTGGACCGTGACCCGCTGGCGCTGGACATGGCGCGTGCCTGGGCCGGAAAGTACGGTGACAAGTTACGGCTGGTGCAGGGCAATTTTTCCGACCTTGATCAGCATGCCGGCGAGCCGCTCGATGGCGTCGTTCTCGATCTTGGCGTGTCTTCGATGCAGATTGATCTGCCCGAGCGTGGGTTTTCGTTTCAAAAAGACGGCCCGCTGGATATGCGGATGAGCCAAGCGGGCGAAAGTGCTGCCGATCTGGTGAATGACGCCTCTGAAACCCATCTGGCCGACATCCTTTATCATTATGGTGAGGAGCGCGCCTCTCGTCGGATCGCCCGCTCGATCGTCGAGGCCCGTAGCAAGGCCAGGATCGAGACGACCCTGCAATTGGCCGAAATCGTCGCCAAATGCCTGCCGCGCCCGAAGCCAGGCCAAAGCCATCCGGCAACGCGGTCTTTTCAGGCGTTGCGGATCGCGGTGAACGCTGAATTTTCCGAGCTCGTACAAGGCCTTGCCGCAGCCGAGCGCGCGTTGAAGCCCGGCGGGTTGCTGGCTGTCGTGACCTTTCATTCGCTGGAGGATCGCGTGGTGAAGCGCTTTTTCCAGCAGGCGGCGGGGGAAACTCCGAATTCAAACCGCTATGCCCCTGCGACCGAATCCACCACCGTACGCTTTGATCTTGTCACCCGCAAGGCGGTTGGCCCCGATGAGGTGGAACTGGAAGAAAACCCGCGCGCGCGTTCTGCCAAGCTGCGGGTGGCGCGACGCACCGCAGCCCCCGCTTTGGCCCCCGAGCAGGGCAGCCTTGATGCCCCAGATCTGCCCACCCAAAAGAAAGGACGCCGCTGATCATGCGCCCTGTGCTTTACATACTTTCCTTCATCGCCTTGATGGGGCTTGGCTTTTGGGCCTATCGCGAAAATTACGCCACACAAGCCTCGCTGCGGCAAGTGGCTGTGCTGCAAGACGAAATCGCCGGGCTTCGCGATGCGCTGTCCACACAGAATGCCGAATGGGCCTATCTGAACCGCCCCGAACGGCTGCGCGAATTGGCGACGTTGAATTTTGACAGGCTGGGCCTGTTGCCGATGGAGCCTGCGCAATTCGGCACCACCTCGGCCATTGCTTTCCCGCCACCGCCGGTGGCTGCCGATTTTTCGGATGGCAACCTGCCGATCACCGATCCCGTCGCCATCTCCGGCGCGATTGCTGCCGCCATGGAACAAACACCATGACCCGGATTCCGCTGCGCCCGCTTGCCCGTATTCTGCCTGCCCGTGCTGCGGGCCAGAACCCCGATGTCATCGAGCGCGACAATCTGCGCCAGCGTCACGAACAGATGCGCGACCGCGCCCGTGGCCGCGCCAATTTCCGCCTTGCCCTGTTGGGCCTGTGCTTTCTGTCGGCCTATATGCTGATCGGTGCCCGCATGGGGATGCTGGCGGCGACTGATCCGGTCGAACCACGAACCGCTTCGAACGGGTCGGAAATTACTGCCAGCCGCGCTGATATCGTTGATCGCAACGGGCGTATTCTGGCCACCAATATGTTGACCCATGCACTTTATGTGCAGACCCGCGATCTGGTGGACCCAAAGCGCGTGGCGCATGAATTGGCCTCGATCTTCCCCGAGCAAAAAGAAGATGATCTGCTGCGCCGCTTTACCGATGGACGCTCGTTCCTGTGGATCCGCAAGGTTCTGTCGCCCGAGCAGATGCAAAAAGTGCATGAGATCGGCGATCCGGGCCTGTTTTTTGGCCCGCGCGAGATGCGCCTTTACCCCAATGGCACGCTTGCCGCCCATGTGTTGGGCGGGGCCTCGTTCGGGGCCGAAGGCGTGGCTTCGGCCGAGGTGATCGGCACGGCGGGAATCGAGAAATTCATGGACGCCCGCCTGCGCGACCCGGAACAGGCGGGAACGCCTCTGCAACTTTCGCTTGATCTGACGGTTCAGGCCACGGTGGAAGAGGTGCTTGCAACCGGCGTGCAGATGATGAACGCCAAGGGTGGCGCGGCCATCTTGATGGACGTTCACACTGGCGAGATTGTCAGCCTTGCCGCGCTGCCGACCTTTGATCCCAATGACCGCCCAAACCCGCCGGTTTCGGGTGATCCGTCCGATAGCCCGCTGTTCAACCGCGCGGTGCAGGGGATCTATGAGCTTGGCTCGACCTTCAAGATCTTTGCCGCAAGCCAGGCAATGGAGTTGGGCCTTGTGAATCCCGAAACCATGGTCGACGCCAACGCGCCGCTGCGCTGGGGCAAGTTCACCATCAAGGAGTTCGAAAACCACAACTATGGCCCGCTGCTCTCGGTGTCCGATGTGATTGCCAAATCGTCGAACGTTGGCACTGCGCATATCGCGCTGATGATCGGTGGTGAGCGGCAGCAAGCGTTTCTGAAATCACTTGGATTGTTTGATGCTTCGCCGGTTGAATTGGTCGAGGCCAAGGGCGCCAAGCCCCTGCGCCCGGCACGCTGGCCCGATATTGTGACGATCACCGCCTCATATGGTCATGGCGTTTCCGGCAGCCCGATGAACCTCGCCGCCGCCTATGCGACCATCGCCAATGGCGGCACCAAGGTGGAACCGACGCTGGTGCATCACGACAGCGTGCCGCTTGGGCCGCGTGTGATCAGCCCGAAAACCTCGACTCTTGCCGTTGGCATGATGCGCCGCGTGGTTACCGAAGGCACTGCCAGCCTTGGGGAAGTTCCGGGATATGCGGTGGCAGGCAAGACCGGCACCGCCGATAAAACCAAGCGGGGTGGTGGCTATTATCACGATAAAGTGGTCAACACCTTTGCCTCGGTGTTCCCGGCCAATGATCCGAAATATGTGCTGATCGTCACACTGGACGAACCCGTTGAAACCACAGGGCCAAAGCCGCGCCGTACCGCCGGGTGGACTGCCGTTCCCGTTGCCGCCGAGATCATCCGTCGCGCTGCCCCGCTCCTGGGGATGAGACCACAGGTTGAAGCCCCTAGCGGAATCGCGCTAACAGCCAGCAACAATTAGGGCAGACGGGGCATGGCGATCATGGGCAGCGGTGCAAGAACTCTTTCAGACCTTGGGCTTGCCGCCCGAGCCGGGCTTAACCCGCGCCTGTCGGGCATCACCATTGACAGCCGCGCCGTCAAGGCGGGCTTTCTGTTTGGCGCCCTTCCCGGCAGCCTTATGCACGGGGCCGAGTTTATCGACCCGGCCTTGCGCATGGGCGCTGCTGCCATCCTGACCGATGCCGAAGGCGCAAGAATGGCCGCGCAAGCCCTGTCGCGCCACCCCGATGCCGCGCTGGTCGTGGCCGAAGACGCGCGTGAGGCTTTGGCCTGTGCGGCGTCCCTTTGGTTTGGCGCACAGCCTGAATGCATGGTCGCGGTCACCGGCACCAATGGCAAAACCTCGGTCGCCACTTTCGCGCGGCAAATCTGGATGGCGCTGGGCCATGCCGCGATCAACATCGGCACCACCGGGGTGGAGGGCGCATGGTCGGCCCCTTCGGCCCATACCACGCCCGATTCCGTTACCCTGCACCGGATGCTGGCACTGGCTGCTGCCGAGGGAGTGACCCATGCCGCGATGGAGGCGTCGTCCCACGGGCTTGATCAGCGCCGCATGGACGGGGTGCGGCTGCGGGCTGCGGGTTTCACCAATTTCACCCAGGATCATCTGGATTATCACAAGACGTTTGCGGCCTATTTTGCCGCGAAGGCAGCGTTGTTTGATCGCGTCTTGCCCGAAGATGGCGTGGCAGTGGTGAATATGAACGATACCAAGGGCGCGGATATTGTTGCCATCGCCCGCGCGCGAGGGCAGGATGTGATTACCGTTGGTCATGGTGAGGGCAATGATCTGCGTATTCTGGCCCAGCGGTTCGATGCCACCGGGCAGGATTTGCGGCTTTCATGTAAGGGCAAGCCCTATCAGATCAGGCTTGATCTGATCGGTGGGTTTCAGGCCGAAAATGTCGCGCTGGCCTGTGGTTTGGTGATCGCGTCGGGCACGCCAGCAAGCGATGCAATCACCGCGCTGTCGCAGCTTTCGGGAGTGCGGGGCCGGATGCAGCTTGCCGCCACACGCCGCAACGGCGCCTCGGTTTTCGTTGATTACGCCCATACGCCGGATGCGATTGCCACTGCATTGAAGGCGCTGCGCCCGCATGTGATGGGCCGCCTGATCGTGGTGTTCGGCGCTGGCGGTGACCGCGATCGCAGCAAGCGCCCGTTGATGGGCCAGGCGGCGCGGGAAAATGCCGATGTTCTGTTTGTGACAGATGACAACCCGAGATCCGAGGAACCGGGGGCCATCCGTGCAGAAATAATGCAAGCCTGCCCCGAAGCCAATGAGGTGGGCGACCGCGCCGAGGCCATTTTGCGCGGGGTCGATGCCCTACTGCCGGGGGATGCTTTGCTGATCGCGGGCAAGGGGCACGAATCCGGTCAAACCATCAAGGGCGAGGTTTACCCCTTTGACGATGTAGAGCAGGCCTCGATTGCGGTGGCTGCATTGGATGGGCTGATATGACACTCTGGACCTCCTCCGACGCTGTAGCCGCAACCGGGGGGCAAAGCCCCGTCGAGTGGCAGGCCAGTGGCGTTTCCATCGACACCCGCACATTGCAAAAGGGTGATCTTTTCATTGCGTTGAAAGACATCCGCGATGGCCATGATTTCGTGGCGGCAGCCCTCGCCAAAGGGGCCGCTGCCGCTTTGGTCACCCACCGCCCCGAAGGTGTGGCCGAAGATGCACCACTTTTGATCGTGCCGGATGTGCAAAAGGGTCTTGAAGCGTTGGGCCGCTTTGCCCGTGCCAGGTCCCGTGCCCGCGTTGTGGGCGTAACAGGTTCGGTTGGCAAAACCTCGACCAAGGAAATGCTGCGCGTGGTCCTGGGCGGGCAAGGCTCGGTTCACGCCGCCGAGGCCAGCTATAACAACCATTGGGGCGTGCCGTTGACGCTTTCCCGCCTTCCTGCCGATGCCGATTTCGCCGTGATCGAGATCGGCATGAACCACCCCGGCGAGATTGCGCCGCTGGCCCGGATGGCACGTCTGGACCTGGCGCTGATCACCACTGTTGTTGCCGCCCATCTTGAAGCCTTCACCAATATCGAAGGCATCGCCCATGAAAAGGCCTCAATCCTTGAGGGGCTTATCCCCGGCGGCACCGCTGTATTGCCGCTGGATGTTGCTGTTGCGCCGATCCTGTTGGCCAAAGCTGCCGCAGTAGGGGCGACAGTTGTGACCTTTGGTACTTCGCCACAGGCAACTTATCGCAACATTGAAATCAAGGTCGGGGATGCCGCCACAGTTGTTCAAGCCGTTCACGCCGGCAGCCCATTTCTTTTCAAAGTGCAGTTTCCCGGCCGTCATTTCGGTGAAAACGGGCTGGCGGCCCTGGCAACAGCCTCCGCCCTCGGACTTGATCCGGCGATTGCCGCTGTAGATCTCGGTCGGTGGATGCCTCCCCGAGGGCGCGGCACGCGTGAGCGCATTACGCTGGATATGGTCGATGAAACCTCGTTTCAACTGATCGACGATGCCTTCAATGCCAACCCTGCTTCGACGGCAGCGGCGCTTGACGTGTTGATTGCCGCGCGCCCAGAGGATGGGGTGGGCCGCGTTGGCAAGGGCCGACGCATCGCCATTCTGGGCGATATGCTGGAACTTGGGCCAACCGAAGCGGCCTTGCATGTGGCCATTGCCAGGCATCCGAATCTGTCACAAATCACCACCATCCACTGCGTCGGCCCGCTAATGAAGTGCCTTCACGCCGCTTTGCCGCGCGCGTTGCGGGGCGAATGGGTGAACTCCGCCCCCGAAATCATCCCATATGTCCGCAGCTTGATCGACGCCGGGGATGTCGTGCTTGTCAAAGGGTCGAAGTCGATAAAGGTCAGTCTGGTTGTTGACGCCCTGCGCAAATTGGGGCAACCAGCCACCTCTGCCGTCCAAGGAGAGAAGTGAATGTTATACTGGCTGATCGAGTTCTCGGACGGTGGCGACTTTTTCAACCTGTTTCGCTATATTACTTTTCGTGCGGGCGGGGCCTTTGCCACGGCGCTGATCTTCGGCTTTCTGTTTGGCCGCCCGCTGATTGATCTGTTGCGCCGCAAGCAGGGCAAGGGCCAGCCGATCCGCGATGATGGGCCGCAAAGCCATTTCGTAAAGGCAGGAACCCCGACGATGGGGGGGTTGTTGATCCTGTCGGCGCTGATGGTGTCTACTCTGATGTGGGCGCGGCTCGACAATCCCTATGTCTGGATCGTTATTCTGGTGACGGTGGCCTTTGGGTTGATCGGCTTTGCCGATGATTACGCCAAAGTGACCCGGCAGAACACCAAGGGCGTGTCGTCGCGGGTGCGTTTTGTGTTGGGGCTGTTGATTGCGCTTTTGGCCAGTTATGCCGCCTCGCAGTTTCATCCTGCGGCGCTGACCAATCAGCTTGCCGTGCCGTTTTTCAAGAATACGCTGATCAATCTGTCCATGTTCTTCATCCCCTTTGGGATGATCGTGATCGTTGGCTCGGCCAATGCGGTGAACCTGACAGATGGGCTGGACGGCTTGGCGATCATGCCGGTGATGATCGCTGCGGCGACACTGGGCGCAATTTCCTATGTCGTCGGCAATTTCAATTTTGCAGAATATCTGGGCGTGCATTTCGTGCCGGGCACCGGTGAGCTCTTGATCTTTACCGCCGCCCTGTTCGGCGGCGGGCTGGGTTTTCTGTGGTATAATGCGCCACCTGCGGCCGTGTTCATGGGCGACACCGGCAGCCTTGCATTGGGGGGGGCGTTAGGAGCCATTGCCGTTTGCATCAAGCACGAGATCGTTTTGGCCATCGTCGGTGGGCTTTTTGTGGTCGAGGCGCTGTCGGTGATCATTCAGGTCTTGTATTTCAAGCGCACGGGTCGCCGGGTGTTCCTGATGGCGCCGATCCACCACCATTTCGAGAAACGCGGTTGGGCCGAGCCGCAAATCGTAATCCGGTTCTGGATCATCTCGCTGATATTAGCGATGGTCGGGCTGGCGACGCTGAAGGTGCGCTGAAGCTGAACAAGGCGCTTGCGGGTGAGTCGGGGGGTGAGTTCGGGGGATAAGTCTGGGCATGCCCCGACCTGCCTGCCGCAGGATGGCGGGGCGAACCAAGCCGCCCACAGCAGCACCGCTGCTGTTGCATTTGCCCATCCCACCAAGCTAGCCTCAGACAATCCCAGCCAAAGGACCGCCCCATGCACAGCCTCACTGCCACCGAAATAGCCACCGCCCTTCGCTTTGGCACCCATTCTGCGCGTGAGATCACCGAGGCCGCTCTGAACCGCATTACCGCCCTCAACCCGCGACTCAATGCCATCACCGACCGTTGCGATGTCGAGGCGCTGGCCACCGCCGACGCCCTTGACCACGCCCGCGCCAAGGGCGAAACCCTGCCGCCCATGGCCGGCGTGCCCGTCACCATCAAATGTCTTACCGATCAGGCCGGCCATGCCACCACCAACGGCACCCGGATCAACCAGCATCTGATCGCCACCACCGACAGCCCTGTCGTCAGCAACCTGCGCCGCGCCGGAGCCATCATCATCGGGCGCACGAATACCCCGGCCTTTTCCCTGCGCTGGTTCACCCGCAACCAGGCCTACGGGCAAACCCTGAACCCGCTTGATCCCACCCTTACTCCCGGTGGCTCATCGGGCGGTGCGGCCGTCGCTGCCGCCACCGGCATGGGTGCCATTGCGCATGGGACCGATATCGCAGGCTCGATCCGCTATCCCGCCTACGCCTGCGGCATCCACGGGCTGCGCCCGAGCCTTGGCCGCGTCCCCGGCTTCAACGCCTCTGGCCCCGACCGCCTGATTGGCGCGCAACTGATGGCCGTCTCCGGCCCCCTGGCTCGCTCGGTCCCCGATCTCGCCCTCGCCTTCCGGGCCATGTCGCACCCCGATCCGCGCGACCCTTGGTCGTTGCCCGAAACCATCCCAACCCCGGCTCCGCGCCGCATCGCGCTATGCCCCGCCCCCGAGGGCCTGCAAACCCATCCCGCCATTCGTCAAGCGCTCACCATCGCCGCCCACAGATTTCAATCGGCAGGCTATGAGATCATCGAGACATCGCCGCCGCCTCTGCGCGAAGCCGTCACCTTGCAACTGCAACTCTGGATGGGCGACATGCGCCGCACCCGTGGGGCCGCCGTCTATGCCGAAGGCGATGCCGACGCGATCTTCGTTTATGAGAACCTCTGCCGCCACGCGCCCCCGCCCAGCCTTGATGCCTTCATGGACATCTTTGCCGCCCGCTCGCGCCTGATCCGCGAATGGCGGGCGTTTTTTGAGTCTACCCCCCTGATGCTATGCCCCGTCTCCACCGATCTCCCCTTCGCCAACAACCGCGACGTGGCCTCTGAGGCCGATTTCGACGCGATCATCGAGGCGCAAACGCTCCAAATCGCTCCCCCGCTGATGGGGCTGCCGGGCCTGACTGTCAGCACAGGTGCCCCGATGGCAGTGCAACTGCTTGCCGCACCCTATCGTGAGGACTTGCTTTTGGAAGCCGGAGCGGTGATCGGCGATGCGGTTCCGGTCGTAGGCTAAGGCGACAGCCGAGGGCATTGCGGTTTTCAGCAATCGCCAGCCTGTCTGAGCCGATCTTTGCTGCCCTTCCCGGTTTTTTCGGGCAGGGTTAACCCACCGTGCGGCGATCGTTTGCTGGCAAACCGGCTGTGCGGCTGGCAGAGCAAGTCAGGCGCAAATCGGAATATCGAAATAGCGGTTGCGCTGCAGGCGGTAAACCGGTTCACCTGATGCCCAAGCAAAGACGCCGGATTTTCGGGCCGAAGTTTTCCGGCAGGATGCACGGCCCCAGACAGGAGAACAGCAAGATGGCCGATGGTTTTACCGCGATGGTTATCCGTGATGTCGAGGGTAAGCCACGGGCAGGGTTTGAGACTTTGACGCTTGCCGATCTGCCGGACAATGATGTCTTGGTCCGGATCAGCCACTCTAGCGTCAACTACAAGGACGGTTTGGCGATTACCGGCAAGGGGCGCATCGCGCGGCGTTTGCCGATGGTGGCAGGGATTGATCTTGCGGGCGTGGTGATGGAATCGAGTGACCCGGCATGGCAGGCCGGGGACAAGGTGATCGTGAACGGCTGGGGCCTGTCGGAAACCGAATGGGGGGCCTATTCGCGTTTTCAACGCTTGAAACCCGCCTATCTGACGCGACTGCCCAGCGGGTTTGGTCCGGCTGAAGCGATGGCTATCGGCACCGCAGGCTACACCGCAGCACTTTGCGTGCTGGCCTTGCAGGATTTCGGTGCGCTGGATGGCGGTGGCGACGTGCTGGTGACAGGGGCCGCGGGAGGAGTTGGCTCGGTCGCTGTGGCGCTGTTGGCCAAGCTGGGCCACCGGGTGATTGCCTCGACCGGGCGACCACAAGAGCATGATTTCCTGACCGATCTCGGCGCGAGCGGTTTTGTTGATCGCGCCGAGCTTTCGGCGGCGGGCAAGATGTTGCAGGCCGAGCGCTGGGATGCGGGGGTGGATGTTGTGGGCAGCCATACGCTGGCCAATGCGCTGGCACAAACCCGCTATGGCGGGGCGATTGCCGCCTGTGGTCTGGCGGGTGGGGTTGATTTGCCCGGCTCGGTCATGCCACATATCTTACGCGCGGTGGCACTGCTGGGTGTGGATTCAGTGATGGTGCCACAGGGAAAACGCGCGCGGGCATGGGGTTTGCTGGATCAGCATCTGGACCGTGCGAAATTGGCCAATCTGACGGTCACCGCGCCGATGTCTGACTTGCCCGAACTGGCCGCAAGGATCGTGGCGGGGCAACTGCGCGGGCGTACCGTGGTTGAAATTTCGTAAACGGGCTGTTGATGCCTGATGATTGGGGGATGTGACAAACAGACCCGGCGGATGCCTTTGTCACTCTGCCTGATGTTGTGCCGGAGGGTCATGGCATGGCCGTCGAGGATCGGTGGAGTGGGCGGGATTTCCATACTGTGCAGGGCAGTGTGGGTGGAATAAGCTCTTCCGGGCGATCAGAACTTGGGAAGGCAGACGATGGACGGTGTTATTGTAATTCTGGGTCTGCTGGTCTTGGCTATTCCGGTTTCGATCATTGCGCTTTGGGTCAGCCTGTCGCGGTTGCGGGCGCGGGTCATGCAGTTGGAGGCTGATCTGCGCGATGTGCATCGCGGCGAGGTTCGTGCCGGGCAGGCCTTGGCGCAATCCGCCGCTGTCATCGTGGGGAGACCTGCCCAAGAGAGCCAACCAGACCCGCAAGAGCGCCCAGGAGTGGCCCAGGCGATACCCGTCGAGGCCCAAGTGGAGGGGTCGGTTTTGCCGGGAAATCGCGCGGTTCCACTGCCGGCTGCGGTTGCAGATCCGGTTGAACAGGACCGCGCGTTGGTGATGCGCTCGGACCGGTTTGCCAATCTGATGGCCTGGCTGTTGCGCAATTGGGTCTATGTGATTTCGGCGGTATCTCTGGCGCTGGCGGGGGTATTCTTCGTGCAATATGGCATGGAAAAGGGCCTGTTGCCGCCCGGATTGCGGGTGTTGGCGGCGATTGCCTTTGGTGCGGCGTTGATCGGCGCGGGCGAGTGGTTGCGTCGCCGCCATGGCGATGAGGGCGATCAGGCGACGGCGAATTTGCCTTCGGTGTTTTCGGGGGCGGGATTGGTGGCGATTTTTGCCGGCATCGTCGCGGCGCGGCAGCTTTACGGGCTGATCGGGCCGGAATTGGCCTTTGGCGGGTTGCTGACAACGGCGCTGTTGGCGGTCGTATTGGGCTGGCTGCACGGGCCTTTGCTGGCCGCAATCGGGCTTTTGGGAGCGGCTGCCACACCGTTTCTGGTCGCGGGCGGCGCGGGGCCGGCACCTTGGCTTTATGGCTATTACGCGCTGATTGCCGCGATGGGGTTAGCGGTGGATGCACTGCGGCGCTGGGCGTGGGTTTCGGTGCTGGCGCTGGTTCTGGGATTTGGCGGGGCCTATCTGATGTTTGCGGGCGGGGCAGGGGTGGCCGGTTTTGCGCTGGCTTTGGTTGCTTTGGCGGTGCTGTCGGTGGCGCTGCCGGTCATGCAGGTCATGCCCACCCATGAGGGGCCGTCGGTGGTTGAGGCGCTGTTGCTGCACGGTAAGGAAGGCTGGCCGGATTTTCCGGTGCGGCTGGCGGCCGGATCGGTATTGACGGCCTCGGTCGGGTTGTTGTCGGTGTTCTCTTGGCAACCCGATGAGATGCTTTTGGTCTATGGCCTGATCGTTGTGCTGGCGCTGGCCCTATTGCTGTGGGCCGAGAAGGCGCCGGGGATTGGTGATTTGGCGGCCTTGCCTGCGCTGGCCCTGGTAGGGCGTTTGGCCAGCGATGCGCTGAACCATAACCCGCTGTCGCGTGAGTTTTCGGCACTGGCGATCGAGATGCGGGCGCCGGAATCCTCGGCACCGATGACGGTCACGATCCTGTTTGCGATGGCAGTGGTGATGTCGTTGGCCTTTGCGTGGCGTGCGCTGCGATCACAGGGCCTTCAGGGCATTGCCTTTGGCCTGGGCGCGGTGTTGACGGCACCGGTGGCAGCAGCGGGGCTGGAGCTGTTTTGGAACCCTTCGCCGGTGCTCGGGGCCTATCCTTGGGCGCTGCATGTCATAGCGCTTGCGGGGCTGATGGTGGCGCTGGCGCTACGCTTTGCCAAGGTTGACGCAGCCGATTTGCGCCGAGCGGCCCATGCCACGCTGTCGGCGCTGTCACTGATTGCATTGGCGCTGTTCCTGATCACCTCGTCTTCGGCTTTGACACTGGCGCTGGCAGTGTTGGTGCTGGCTGCGGCGGTATTGGACCGGCGATTTGTGTTGCCGGAAATGGGGCTGTTCATTCAGGCAGGCGTGGCGGTGCTCGGCTATCGGCTGTTGGTTGATCCCGGCATCGAATGGGCGCTTTGGGCAAATCTGGGTGCGGTGCTGATCACCTATCTGGGGGTGATCGGTGCGCTGATTGCCGCGATTTATCTGCTGCGTCCGGTGGAGCGACCGATTGCCATGGGGGTGATGGAAAGCGCGGCTGCGGGCTTTGCGGCGGTGTTGCTCAATATCTTGATCACCCGCTGGATGATGCCCGCAGATCACTCCTATCCCGATGGCACTGCCGCCTTTGCCACGTTGTCGGCACTGCCTTGGCTGGTCCTGATGTTGATGCAGATCTACCGCGCCCGGTTGGGCGGGGTGCTGCGCTGGCTGCGCGGTGTGATTGCGTTGATTGCAGGCTTGATTGCGGCTGGAGGTTTGGCGATGGCGGTTACCCTCCTGAACCCGATGTTCAGTTGGGGCCCACAGGATCTGAGCGGGCGGGTTTCCGGGCCAATGGTGTTTGACAGTCTGATGGTGGCCTATCTGGTACCGGGTTTGCTGCTGTTGGCGGCGGCGTGGAAACTGCCGGGGGTGCCGCGCCTGTTGCGGATGGCGTTTGCAGCCGTGGGCGGGGTGTTGTCGGCGCTCTATGTGGTGCTGGAAATCCGGCGCTTCTGGCAGGGCGATTGGTTGGGCGGCAGCAGCGTGGTGCAAGGTGAGCTATATAGCTACACGGTGGCGATGATGCTGTTGGGTGCGGGGCTGCTGTATCAGGCGATTGCGCGTCATTGCGATATGTTGCGCAAGATTGCGATGGCGGTGATTGCGCTGACGGTGGCCAAGGTGTTCTTGTGGGATGCCTCGGGTCTGACCGGGCTGACGCGGGTGGTCAGCTTCCTGGGGTTGGGTCTGTCGCTGGCCGCTCTGGCCTGGTTGAACCGCTGGGCGGGGCAGGTTGCGGGCAAGCCACCGGCCGAAAGCTAGGTAAAGCGGGGCGGGCCGTTCGCCGTTTCGATCAGCCCCATCCGCAGCGCCCGCCCGATCCGATGCGCCAGCGCCGACCAGGCGGCGGCCAGATCGGGCGGCAGTTGTCGGGCCAGAACCTGATCAAACAGGCCTAGCCACGGTTCGAACATGCCCGGGCGAACATCGCCAGCGACCTTGTGCGCCTGCATCGGATTGCCGTCATAGCTGCGCTCCATCAGGATTGCATTGCGCCAGAAACCGGCAATTTTCGCCTCATGCTCCGGCCAATCGGTGACATGGGCGGCAAAGACCGGGCCAAGCGTGGCGTGTTGGCGGATGGCGGCATAGAAATCGGCAACCACGGCATCAATCTGGGCCGCGGAGACGTTGAAACGGGGGGGCAGGGCGCTGGTCATGACACCTGTGTCGCGCTGCGGCGGTGAAATTGCAATCGGACAGGGCGCCGCAGCCCCTTTACCGCGCGCAAAGCCTTTCCTATAAGGCCGCATGAGCCGCATATCCGCGATGATCATACGAATTATCGGCCCGGCGATCTGATTGCATCAGACGCCGGGACTGGCGCCATGCGCCCCTCCGATTGACTCTTTCCAAGGACCGCCCCGATGTGCGCTGATACGACCCAAAGCCCTGCCCCTGACTACCGTGACACCGTATTTCTGCCCGAAACCGATTTTCCGATGCGCGCGGGCTTGCCTGCGCGCGAACCGGAATGGCTGGCGCGATGGGAAAAGATCGGGGTCTATGACCGCTTGCGCCAGAAAACCGGGCGCACGGCCTTCACGCTGCATGACGGCCCGCCCTATGCCAACGGGCATTTGCATATCGGTCATGCGCTGAACAAGATCCTCAAGGACATGGTTGTGCGCAGCCAGCAGATGATGGGCAAGGATGCCCGCTATGTGCCGGGTTGGGATTGCCACGGCTTGCCGATCGAGTGGAAAATCGAAGAGCAATACCGCGCCAAGGGGTTGAACAAGGACGATGTGAACATTGTCGATTTCCGGCAGGAATGCCGCGCCTTTGCCGCTGGCTGGATCGACGTTCAGCGCGAGGAATTCAAGCGTCTGGGGGTAACTGGCAACTGGCCCAAGCCCTACCTCACCATGGATTACCACGCCGAGGCGGTGATCGCGGATGAGTTCATGAAGTTCCTGATGAACGGCTCGCTTTATCAGGGCAGCAAGCCCGTGATGTGGTCGCCGGTCGAGAAAACCGCGCTGGCCGAGGCCGAGGTGGAATATCACGACCACACCAGCCATATGGTCTGGGTACGGTTCAGGCCATTGGCAGGATTGGACAATGAGACGGTGGTGATCTGGACCACCACGCCTTGGACCATCCCGCAGAACCGCGCGGTGTCCTTTAATCCGACCATCTCCTATGGTGCCTACCGCATCGACGAAGTTGCCCAGAACGCCACAGCAACCGTTGGCGAGGTGATCTTGCTGGCTGACAAATTGGCCGAAGCGGTGATGACTTCGGGCAAGGTTTCCGCCTTTACGCGTTTGCGGGACGTTTCGGCGGACGCGTTGGCGGGCGTGACCCTTGCCCACCCCTATCGCGGCATCGAGGGCGGTGCGGGAGAGTGGGACTTTGACGTGCCGCTGTTGCCGGGCGACCATGTCACCGATGACGCGGGCACGGGCTTTGTGCATACGGCACCTTCGCATGGCGATGACGACTATCAGATGGGGCTGAAATTCGGCCTGCCTATGACCTATAACGTCGAGGCGGATGGCAGCTATCGCAAAGATCTGCCACTGTTTGGCGGTCAGCACATCATCTTGCCCGATGGCAAGGAAGGTCCGGCAAACGTCAGCAATATCAAGGCACTGCACGGCGCTGGCGCGCTATTTGCCAAGGGTAAGGTGAAGCACAGCTACCCACATTCCTGGCGCTCCAAGGCCCCTGTGATCTATCGCAATACGCCGCAGTGGTTTGTGGCCATCGACAAGGTGCTGGACGACGGCATGGGCACCTATGGCG
>JAGPBG010000188.1 GCA_018063485.1 Cypionkella sp. | reverse complement strand
CCTCGGTCTGCTGCCCAAGGGCGTCATCTGCCTCAACCGCGATCGGAGTTTCTGGCGCCGTTGGCCCCAGTTCAATTCCATCGAACAAAGACGGGCTGTCGGGAGCCGGTTTTCTTTGGGGCGCACGCCGCAAGGCGGTCTCCAGCACCACCACTTGCGCCGATTCCACCTCGACGGCGGGCAGGGGCGTGGGGTCAGGAGTGGCAAAACTCTTGAGGGCTGCACCAAGGGCTGCCTCGGCATCCTCTTCGATCATTGCAGAGTGATCATCGCCC
The DNA here is from genome assembly GCA_018063485.1 of Cypionkella sp. Classification (GTDB taxonomy): domain Bacteria; phylum Pseudomonadota; class Alphaproteobacteria; order Rhodobacterales; family Rhodobacteraceae; genus CBDUEF01. The sequence continues at coordinate 5,001 of JAGPBG010000188.1, read as the reverse complement.
GACAGCCCTGCGACATGGCGTACGCCCTGTTCGCGCAGCACTTTTTGAACGCCACGGATGGTCATGCCATCATCATGCAACAATCTCTTGATGCCGCTGAGCAATGCCACATCATTGGGGCGGTAATAGCGCCGCCCGCCTGCCCGTTTGACCGGGCGGATTTGTGGAAAGCGGCTTTCCCAGAACCGCAGCACATGCGCCGGTGTATCGAGAACTTCGGCCACTTCGCTGATGGTGCGGAAGGCATCAGGAGATTTGTCCATCCGCTATGCGCACCTATCGCTTTTTGCCAGCGGCAACGCGGTCTTTCATCAGATGCGACGGGCGGAACGTCAGCACGCGGCGCGGCGAGATCGGAACCTCATCGCCGGTTTTCGGGTTGCGACCAACGCGCGCGGTCTTGTCGCGGACCGAAAACGTGCCAAAGGACGAGATTTTCACCGCATCACCCGAAGCCAGCGCATCCGACATGTGTTGCAAAACCGATTCGACCAAAGTGGCGGATTCGTTGCGCGACAGGCCCACTTCGCGAAAGACGGCCTCGCTCAGATCCATGCGCGTCAATGTCTTTTCACTCATTTCATCCCCCCGGATTTTCGTGCAGCATGCGCGGGATAGAATTGCGAGTCAATAACAGTGGCTTGGCAGGTGTTCTTTATTCAGATTGTTGCCGATGCTTCACCAACGCAAAACCACCGAGCCCCAGGCCAGGCCGCCGCCGATAGCCTCGGTGACGATCAGATCGCCGGGTTTGATCTGCCCCCGGTCGCGCCCGACCGATAGCGCCAGAGGAATTGACGCGGCCGAGGTATTGCCGTGATCCTGCACGGTAACAACCACGCGCTCCATTGGAACCTGCATGCGTTTGGCAGTGCCCTCGATGATGCGCAAATTGGCCTGATGTGGCACAATCCAATCGACATCACCGCCATTCAGCCCGATTTTCTCCAAGCAGGTATGGGCAGTTTGTGCAAGTTTTTCAATGGCATGGCGGAATACCTCTTTGCCCTCCATGCGCAAGTGCCCGATCGTCCCGGTCGAGGTACCGCCATCGACGTAAAGGATGTCCTTGTAGCGGCCATCGCTGTTGAGATCGGTGGCCAGAATGCCGCGATCATCGGTGCTGCCGGTGCCCTCTGAGGCTTCAAGCACCAGCGCGCCGGCCCCGTCGCCGAACAAGACGCAGGTGGAGCGGTCGGTCCAATCCATCAGCCGCGAGAATGTTTCGGCTCCGATCACCAGCACGCGTTTGGCCTGTCCGGTGACAATCAGCGCGTTGGCGGTGGTCAGCGCATAAACGAATCCCGCACAGACGGCTTGCAGATCAAAGGCAAAACCGCGCGTCATGCCCAGCGCGCCCTGGATCATCGTGGCGGTAGAGGGAAAGGTCAGATCGGCGGTGGAGGTGGCGACGATGATTGCATCAATGTCATCAGCTTGCAGCCCGGCATCGGCAAGGGCTGCAAGAGCGGCGCGGGTGCCAAGATCGGAGGTGGTTTGGCCAACGGCTGCGAAATGGCGCCGCTCGATCCCGGAACGGCTGCGAATCCATTCGTCCGAGGTTTCAACAAGCGATTCAAGATCGGCATTGGCCACAACCCGCTCGGGCAGATAATGCCCAACGCCTTTGACCACAGCGCGTATTGTCATTCTGTGGTTCCTGCTTCCACCCCAATCGAGACCACATCCTGCCCCGCCAATCCCGCCGATGCAACCCGCGCAGCAAGGCGTTGCAAAAAGTCCGCCCCAACCAGTTGGATCGCAAGGCTGATGGCTGCGGCAACCCCGGTGGCATCGGCAGAGCCATGCGATTTCACCACGGTGCCATTCAACCCCAGAAACACCCCCCCGTTGACGCGGCGCGGATCAATGCGTTTTTGCAGCCGCTTCAAGGGGATAAGCGCCAGAACTGCGGCAAGGCGCGAGATCAGGCTGGATTTGAATTCCTGTCGCAGGAAATCGGAAATCAACTTGGCGGTGCCCTCGCCGGTCTTCAACGCAATGTTGCCGGTGAAGCCGTCGGTGACGATCACATCGACACGATCAGAAGGAATATCGCCGCCTTCGACAAAGCCGACAAAATCATAAGAGCCAACCTCGGCAGCAAGGGCGAGTTTGGCATGGGCGAGTTTCAACTCGGCCCGGCCCTTGTGCTCTTCGGTGCCGACATTCAGCAGGCCAACGCGCGGGTGAGAGATGTTCAGACCATTGCGGGCGTAAGAGGCACCCATGGCCGCAAATTGCAACAGATCATCGGCCTCGGCCTTGATGTCGGCGCCAACGTCGAGCATCAGATTGAAGCCGCCGGGATTGCGCGAAGGCCAAAGGCAGGCAATGGCGGGGCGGTTCACGCCGGGCAGTTTGCGCAGGCGGATCATCGAAATCGCCATCAATGCACCGGTGTTGCCGCAAGACACTGCCGCACCAGACTCGCCCGATTTCACCGAATCGATGCAAGACCACATTGACGTGCCTTCGCCGTGGCGCATCACCTGACTGGGTTTGTCCTGCATTGTGACCACGCGGTCGGCGTGGCGCAGGGTGATCCGATCAGCGATTTCAGGGTGCTTGGCCAGAAGCCGCGACAGTTCTGCCTGATCGCCGTGCAGCACGAAATGCGCCGCTGGATGTGCCTTGGCGCACAGCGCCAGACCGGCAACAACCGTTGCCGCACCGCGATCACCGCCCATCGCGTCGATGGAAATCACCGTGCGCGGCACGCCTGCAAGGGTCGGGCTATCGGTTCCGCTGACCATTGGTCAGGCGTGCGTGGCGCGGCTTACGCCGCGTCCTCGTCAACATCGCTGGCCTGCGCCACGGCAACAACTTCGCGGGAATCATAGTGACCACAAGACGGGCAAACATGATGTGGGCGCTTCAATTCGCCGCAGTTCGAGCATTCATTGGGATTGCCGGCGACCAGAGCGTCATGCGCCCGGCGCATGTTGCGGCGCGATTTGGTGGTGCGGTTCTGCGGGACAGCCATGTCTCGACCTCGATAACTGGGGGACAGGCCCCGGATTTTCTATTGCTGATCAGCTACTTGCCCAATACAGGACAAGCCGCATCGCAGCCTGTGAATGAGGCGCGGAACATAGCCGGATTCTTGCTGGGTGCAAGCCCCTTTCTAAGGACTTGCAGAACTTGCCCGAAACCGACCTAATTCTGCGACTCGTCCTTGGCTTTAAGGCTTGCCGATAGTCCTGCCAAGCCCGCAAAGGGTTTAAGATCGCTTTCTCGGATCGGTTCTGCTCCGGGCGGGGCATATTCGGTGGTCTTGAGTTCGGCACCCTTGGCGCGCGGGTAAAGCGGCAGGGCCAGGGTCAGCGCCTCTATCGCTATGGCCGCAATGTCGATCACATCGGGTAAGGGTTCGGAGTCATCATCTGCCGGCAATTCCATTTCATCGCCCTCGGGGGTTTGATAATCCCGGATATAGCTGCGCGTGATGGCTTCGGCCAGATTTGAGGGCACGGGCATCAGGCTGATGACACAAGATTGCACAACGCGGGCCGAAAGCTGCGCGGTCAGTTTGTAATCATGTCGGCCCACGGGGATAATCTCGCCCACCAGTTCCAGGCGGGGAAGATCTTGAAGGCCAAGGGATGTGGCGATCAAGTCACGGTCCCTGGCCTCGGGGGCAAACCGAAAGTGCGTGGCTTTGCGCGACCCGAGTTTGGCCACCCGATAGGGCATCGAGGGCAGGCTGCCGGCGTCTAGTTGCGGCCCGTTGGCATCGGTCATGACAAATTCCTTTCGATCTCGGCACGGTGTCACGGTGAACCACCATCGCCGCGCGTTACTTTCTTGAACAGTGACGCGACCTTCTGTAAGCCAAAGCAAGGGCCGGTAACGGTTCAACAGGGTTGATGTGCGATAGTGCCGCAAAAAGGCGCTGGCAAGGAAAAGACTGTAGACAGGGTGCAAGACCCGTGCAGGCAGGACGTGGGCAAGAGGGTGGACATGACGGGACCGGGTTTTACACGTCGCCGGATGGCGGGCTTGCTTCTGGCGGCAGTCATGGTGCCGCTGGCCGCCTGTTCAGCGGTTTATGTCAACCACGGCTATGTTCCGTCTGATGAGGAACTCGCCCTGATCGAAGTGGGCAAAGACACCCGTGAAACCGTGGGTGCAACCATTGGTCGCCCCTCGACCTCGGGCCTGTTGAACGATGTCGGTTGGTATTATGTGCAAAGCCGTTGGAAGCATTTCGGTGCGATGCCCCCCAAGGAAGAGGACCGTCAGGTTGTGGCGATCTCCTTCACCGAGCAAGGGGTGGTTGAGAACATTGAGCGATTCGGGCTTGAAAAGGGCCGAATCGTGCCACTGTCGCGCCGGGTTACTGACAGCAATATCAAGGGGTTGAGCTTTCTCAAGCAACTCTTCGGCTCGATTGGCCGCCTGAGCGCCGACCAACTCTTGAAATAGACCATGGCAGGAACGGGGTTCGGGCTCGATTTGGCAGGTATCCGATGCTGAGCCTTGGCCCCTATCGGGCGCGGCTTGCGCAGACGGCGCAAGACATGGCCCGCAGCCAAGCCCTGCGCCAGCAGGTGTTTCGCGCAAAAGCGCCGCCGACCGCAGTTGCTGGCGATGCTGATGCTTTTGACTCGCGTTGCCTGCATGTCTTGATCGAAGGGGCCGGTGCAGATCTGCTGTGTTGCTATCGCCTCTTGCCGCTTGCTGGCGGTGCTACGATCCTGAGCAGCTATTCCGCGCAATTCTATGACCTGACCCGTTTGACCGACTTTGCCGGTCCGATGCTGGAGCTGGGTCGGTTTTGTCTGAACCCCGCAGTGCATGACCCCGACGTTTTGCGCATTGCCTGGGCTGCCATGACGCGAATCGTCGATGACAGGGGGATAAGGCTGTTGTTTGGCTGCTCGTCCTTTGTCGGCGCAGACCCTGCGCCCCATGCCGAGGCACTGGCATATCTTGCCCGGCATCATTTGGCCCCGGATGAATGGTCGCCGGGCGTGAAAAACAGCAACGCCGTTGCGA
>JAGPBG010000187.1 GCA_018063485.1 Cypionkella sp. | reverse complement strand
GCTTGGTGGCAGATGTGGTACGGTGGGCAGATCAATGTCATGGTTGACAATGATGGCCAGATCTTGCCGTTGTTCTGCGGATAACAGGAGAAATACATGCAAAAAGGAACGTGCAACGGTCTTGGGATCTTGTCCATTCTTCTGCTGTTAAGCGGATGTATTGAACCCGCACCGCTTCCTGTGCCGCCTGATGCAGATAGCTGTGGGGCAACGAGTCTGCAGACTCTGGTCGGGCGGCCGGCTTCGGTGTTGCAAACCATGCGCTTTGGAACCGTGACGCGGTTCTTGCGGCCCGGAATGGCGGTGACGGAAGATTATTCGGCCAGCCGACTTAATATCAGCATCGACAAGAGCGGGACGATCACAGCCGTCAGTTGCGGCTAGAATTAATCCCCCCGCACCAGACGGGCGGGGGGGGCTGGTCTGGTTATTTCTTGATCCGGTAAGTGGTGTGGCAGGCCTTGCAGGCACCACCGACGCCTCCCATGCCCGCGCCAATTGTCTCAATGCTGCTGACGTCCAATGCCGCTGCGGCGGTTTCCAATCCTTTTGCTTTGACGATGAAATCATCCCAGCCGGTCCAGACCTCTGGCTTGGCTTCTGTTGCCGGATCAGCCGAATTGGTTTCGAATTTCGCCGCAATTTGCGCCGACCCCGCAACCAACACCTGTTTGGCTGCCGCGGCGGCGGCGGCGTCATAGGCTGTCTTGCCGCTGGCCATTTCGCCCAAGGCCTTTGCGGCACCACCAAAGGTTTTCATCAGGTCCTGACGCGCAATCACATTGGGATCGGTCGCTTCGGTCTCGGCAAAGGCGATGCCCGCAACAAGGGCGAAACCCAGGGCAAGGGCTTTGGTGGTAAATTTCATTTTCTATCTCCTGTATGGCACTATGAGCCGAATATAGGCAGGCAATTCCCTCCGGCCCTATACAATTTCTGACACAGCCGGATATGATCACGCGATTGTTATGCGAGCAGCGGCCACACGGGCGCCGCAGGGCAGACGCAATTGGGGCTGGGCCGGACCGTGAAGGGATCCCTGAAAACCGCATCCCTGATGGTTAGAGCGCGTTGCGTTCAATCAGATACATGTATTCACCTTTCAACCCGAGGCAGCGATTGCGCTTGCAAACGCGTTCGGGTTGCAAGGTGAATTCAATTTGACGCAACGCGCTCTAGAGCTTTTCCGCTGGATTTGCCTTGAACGAGGGAAGGACGAAACCGCTGCAAGCCATCCTGAAGCAGAAATACCCTGGCGACGTCTCGGCCCGCATTCGTCAGCGCAAGGCGGCAAGCAGTTCCGGGCTGGGAAATCCATCTGGCGTCAGGCCCGCCGCGCGTTGAAAGCCCATGATCGCGGCAATCGTGCGCGGCCCCATTTTGGCATCGATCCCCAGCGTATCAAAGCCTGCGGCGGTCAGGCGTTGTTGCAATTCGATCCGTTCCTCGAAGGAAAGCGCACGCAGATCGAGCGGCCATGTTGCTGTAAAGTCGGGCGCTCCCATGATCCGGTCGCCCAGATGACCCACGGCGATGACATAGGCATCCGCCGAGTTATAGGTTTCGATCACTTGAAAATTGTGAAAGATCAGAAAGGCGACGCCGCGCACGCCACCGGGCAACAGGATCGAACCGGGGCCATGATCGGGCAAATTTGCCCCGGAAGCGGTCTTGACGCCCAGTGCCTGCCATTCTGCGGCCGATTTCCTGGTTTTATCGGTGGTCAAAGTATAATCGAATTCCGGCGGCAGGGTCACTTCGACACCCCAGGGCGCGCCTTTCTGCCAACCGTTTCTTGCAAGGTAAGCGGCGGTTGAGGCCAGCGCATCAACCGGATCATCCGACCAGATATCGCGGCGACCGTCGCCGTTGAAATCCACTGCGCTCGACAGGAACGAGGTGGGCATGAATTGCGTATGCCCCATCGCACCGGCCCATGATCCGCGCATATTGGTCGGGGTAACGTCGCCGGCTTGCAGGATTTGCAGCGCCGCCAGCAACTGGCCCTCAAAGAACGCCCCGCGCCTGCCGTCATAGGCAAGCGTTGCCAGCGCCTCGATGGTGTTGATCTCGCCGCGCACCGCGCCATAGGCGCTTTCCAGACCCCAGATTGCCAGAACTGCCTGTTTGTCGACGCCATAGGTGGCCTCGATCCGGTCCAGCACCTCACGGTGCTTTGCAAGTGCCGCTTGCCCCGAGGCGATCCGGGCCGCAGAAACCGCCGAGCCAAGATAGTCCCAGATGGTCTTGGTGAATTCGTTCTGATGGCGGTCTTTGCGCACCACGTCGGGCAGGTAGGTCAGGCCCTGCATGGCCGCATCGAAGGTGGCGGCCGAAACGCCCGCAGCAATGGCCCTCCCCCTGAAACCGATGATCCATGCCGCAAGGCCCGCTTGATTGCCCGTAGGTTCGCCCAAGATCAAATCCTCATTGCTGCGGGCACTGGGCGGGTCGGCAAAAGCCATCGCAGGCACAAACGCCAAAGCCGCCACGATTGCGATCAAAACCCGCATGTTCATCGCCGTTTGCGGATCACTTTGCGCTTGGCTTCTTTCACAGCCGCCGCCGCGCGTTTGCGGCCACCCGCACTGCCCTTTTTGCCGCCCCGTCCACCTGCGGGCATCGACGCGCCCTCGATCTGCAACAGATCAAGCGTGATGCCGCCAGTTACGGGCGTTGCTTCGGCCAGACGCACGGTAACGCGCTGACCGATACCGATGCTGGTCCCCGAGTCCGAGCCAATCAAACGCTGTGCATCTGCGTCAAAATGGAAATACTCACGCCCAACACTGCGGATCGGGATCAACCCATCTGCCCCGGTTTCATCCAACCTGACGAACAGGCCAAAGCGTTGCACGCCTGAAATCCTGCCGGTGAATTCATCGCCCACCCGATCCGACAGGAAAGCCGCCAGATAGCGGTCGTTGGTGTCGCGCTCGGCCATCATCGAGCGGCGTTCGGTATCGGAAACCTGCTTGGCGGTTTCATCGAGGTTCTCGATGTCCCAAACCGACAGCCCGTCATCGCCCCAAGCATGGCCGGAAATAAGCGCGCGATGCACGATCAAATCGGAATAGCGCCGGATCGGCGAGGTGAAATGCGCGTAATTGCGTAAAGCCAGCCCGAAATGCCCGAAGTTTTGCGGATTGTAATAGGCCTGCGTCATTGAACGCAGGGTAGAAATGTTGATCAGCTCGTCAAAATCGGTGCCCTGCGACTGGGCCAGAAGTTTGTTCAGATGCGCAGTACGCAATACCTGCCCCTTGGCCAGCGTAAAACCAGACGCCTCGGCCACTTCGCGCAGCGACTCCAGCTTTTGCGGGCTGGGTTCTTCATGCACCCGAAACAGCAAGGGGCGCTTGAGCCGCACCAATTCCTCGGCTGCGGCTACATTGGCGAGGATCATATATTCCTCGATCAGCCTGTGCGCATCGAACCGATCCCGAAATGCCACCGAAGTCACGCGCCCATCATCGTCCAGCACGATCTTGCGCTCGGGCAAATCAAGATCCAGCGGTTGCCGCGCAGCCTTTGCCTGTTTCAGTGCGGCATAGGCGGCGTAAAGCGGCTTGATCACACGGTCGAGCAGCGGCGCGGTTTGCGCATCGGGATTGCCGTCAAACGCGTCCTGCACCTGGGCGTAATGCAATGAGCCTTGCGACCGCATCAGCCCGCGCGCAAACCGGTGGCTGATCTTGTTGCCATGGGCATCCAGCCTGATACGCACGGCCATACAGGCGCGGTCCACATGCTGATGCAGCGAACACAGATCCCCCGACAGGATATCGGGCAGCATCGGCACCACACGGTCGGGGAAATAGGTGGAGTTTCCGCGTTTTCTCGCCTCACGGTCCAGCGCCGATCCGGGGCGGACGTAATGCGCCACATCGGCAATCGCCACCCAGATGATATGGCCACCGATGTTGTGGGAATCGGTATCGGCCTCGGCATAGCAGGCGTCATCCCGGTCGCGGGCGTCAATCGGGTCGATGGTGATCAAGGGTATGTCGCGCAGGTCTTCGCGCGTGCCCAAGGGCGCTGGCTCGGCGCTGTCGGCTTCGGAAATCACGGCATCGGGGAATTGGTCGGGGATACCGTGCTGATGAATGGCAATCAGGCTGACGGCCCTTGCCCCGGAAGGATCCCCCAGCCGCGCCGTGATACGGGCCTGCGGCAGGCCCAGACGCTTGGGGCCAACCTGTTCGGCCTCGACCAATTCGCCATCGCGGGCCTGCATGGTGAAATCGCGGGCAATGCGCCATTCCTTGTCATTGCCCTTGTCGATGGGAACGATCCGCCCGCCCTCGGCAGTGCTGCGAAACACCCCCAGCAGTTTGAGCGGGTTAGAGCCAATGCGCCGGATCAATCGCGCCTCATAGCCGTGATCTTCAGCCGCAACCTTGGCCAGCCGCGCCAGAATCCGGTCGCCTTCGCCCAAGGCCGGATCGCCCTTTTGCGGCATCACCAGAATACGAGGGCTGTCTTGCGGGCCTTCGGCCCCGGCATCTTCCAACGGAATTGCGAACAGATCGCCCGCCGCATCGGGCGCCAGCACCAGCAACACCGAAACCGGCGGCAAGGCTCCCGGCTCGCGGAAATGACGGGCCTTACGCTCAATCCCGCCTTCGTCCTGCATCTGTGCCAGCAGGCGTTTGAGATCAATGCGCTGATCGCCCTTCAGCCCGAAGGCCTTGGCAATATCGCGCTTGGCCGAAAGGCCGGGATTCTCGCTGATCCATTGACGGATCTGATCTTTGGTTGGAATAGGGTTCATGGGGCAACGCGTAACATGATGGGGCTTCTACTGAAAGACTGCTCTCACAGGTGCCAAGCAGCTTAAAGGGAGCGGATCATATCCTGATGGTCGATTCCGGCATCGAGATAGACTTCCCCGACTGGAGTGAAGCCCAAGGCTTGATAAAAGGCAATGGCATGGGTTTGCGCGCCCAGTTTGGCCTTGGCGACGCCGGGAGTCTTTTGCAAGCGGGCCACCGCCGCATGGATGAGAGCGGCTCCAATGCCTCTGCCTCGCGCCGCTTGCAACACGCAAACCCGGCCAATCTTACCAGTTTCTCCTTGAACAATCAGCCGGGCAGAGCCCAGGGCCTGGTCATTTTCGATGGCCAGCAGATGGATCGCAATATCGTCCAGATCGTCGCGCTCATCAGCCTCGGACACACCTTGCTCGTCGATGAACACCACCCGTCGCAACAGGCGGCAGGTGGCGATATCGCGGGTCTCGGCAATGGTCAGGCTCATGCGAAATAGTCCTTCAGGATACGTC
>JAGPBG010000186.1 GCA_018063485.1 Cypionkella sp. | reverse complement strand
TCGCTACACAAGGCTGCTGTTTGCGCTGATCGTCGGCGTTGTGCTGTTTCACGAGCGCCCCGATGCCGCCACCCTGATCGGCAGCGCCATCATTGTGATCTGCGGCGTGTTGATTCTGGGGCAAAGACGGCGAATCGCCTGATCCACTCGTGTGATTGTTGCTTAACAAACCCCTAATGCATGGGCGCATTCGCGCTTTGCCGCCCATTTCGGGGATTATTGTTTCCCCATATGAACCAATGACAAAACGCCGCCGCAGGCTTGTCGAAAAAATGGCAAAATCTGGATGCTGATTGGGCACAAGGCGACCAAAACCGCCACAGACCTTAATCGCCAGTTTCAACCAGAGGATAAGCCCATGTTTATGAAGGATTTCACCCGCACCGCCCGCGCCACTGCCATTGCTCCGGCGATCAGCCATCTGGCACCGGTCATGTCAGGCCTTACCGCTGGAACTTTGCTGGAAACCGCCCAAGGCTGGCGCGCCGTCGAGACCCTTGCAGCCGGGGATCGGGTGCAAACCCTTGACGGTGGGCTAGCCGAAATCCTGCGGCTGGAACGGCGTCTCCTTTCACCCGAGGCTGAAACCGCGCTGGTGCATGTGCCCGGTGGCAGCCTTGACGCCTGCTCGGACGTGTTCTTGTTGCCTGGCCAGCATGTGCTGCTTGATACGCTGAACGACCCCAGCCTTGGCGGCGCGCCCTTTGCCCTGCTTGCCGCCCGCGCATTGATCGGCATGACCGGGCTGCATCGGCATCATCACCCCAAACCTCTGGAAGTGCTGACCCTGATGTTCGCTGATGAAGAGGTGGTCTATGCCAATGCCGGTCTGCTCTTGCATTGCCCCGGCCTGATCGACGGCGCGACCAGCTTTCCCGAAAACAGCTTTTTTCCACGTCTTGACGCAATCGCCGCCCGCAACTTTCTGCTCCGCCGACAGGCACTCCTGGCCTAGTCGCGTTTGCGGCGATGCTCGGCCTGCCCACGGCGCACCTGCCGCAGGGTTTCCACCAGAAGCGCGGTCAACAGGCCAAAGTTCAAAAAACCGTTGGCCGCCTCCATCCCCGCCAGCAATCTCCAGCCCTTTTGCAATACGACATCGCCAAAGCCCAAAGTCGTATAGCTGACCAACGAGAAATAGACCGATTCCTCCAACGAGCTGAAAACGCCCAGCCACAAATAGGCACCCGCCCAGACCCAAACGCCAGCCGTCACCACCCCCAGAACCCACAACGACACACCGGCCAACAGCAGCGCAAGTTTGGGATAGTGCGGTTCGCGGATCAACCAGCCATGGCTGCGTTGGAACAACTGCTCCAGAAACACCGCCGCAACCGCTGCCAATGAGATATTGATCAACAACAGCCCGCTTCCCACCGCGATTTGTATGCTTACGTCCATTCGCCCCCCGCTGGACTTTACTTCATGCCTCGCCTATCTCAGGCGCATCATGGCCGAGAAATCCGATCCCAATTCCAAACTCATTGCCGAAAACCGGCGGGCGCGTTTCGATTACCACATCGAAAGCGATCTTGAGGCCGGTATCATGCTTTATGGCTCCGAGGTCAAATCCCTGCGTAAAGGCGGCTCCAACATCGCCGACAGCTATGCTTCTGTGGAGGGCGGGGAGTTGTGGCTGATCAACGGCTATATTGCGCCCTATCTGCAAGCAACCCTCTTTCCCCACGAGGAACGCAGGCGACGCAAGCTTTTGGTATCAAAGAAGGAACTGTCCCGGCTTTGGAATGCGGTTGGCCGCGAAGGCATGACCATTGTTCCGCTGAAGTTGTATTTCAACGAGCGTGGCATCGTGAAGATCAAACTCGGCATCGCCAAGGGCAAGAAACAGGCCGACAAGCGCGCAACCGAGGCTGCGCGCGACTGGAACCGCCAAAAAGCCCGGCTGATGAAGCAGAACCACTAAATCTTCCGTATTTCTTGCCGCAAGGGGCGATATCTGGCATATTCCCCCTATCCGCCCTGCGGCGCTTTGCCTCAGAAAGGGCGGACAACCGACCGACTCCGCGAAAAAGCAAGCGGTCGCCTGGGCAGGGACAGGCCTATCATGGACATGAATCTGATCATTCAATTGATTGCCGGGGCTCTGGGTGGCAATGCCGCCGGGGCGATGTTGAAGACCCTTAACCTGGGCACTGCTGGCAACTCGATCGCAGGCCTTATCGGTGGTGGGCTTGGCGGCCAGATTCTCGGCATGCCGGGCGGGGCGGGGGCCGGTGTGGCGGCCACGGGCAGCACGGACATTGCCGCGATCATCGCCTCGGTGGCTTCGGGTGGCGGCGTGCTGGTGGCAGTGATTGGTGTCATCAAGAACATGATGGCCAGAAAGTAGTTTCAAGTTCAGGCGGCGGGCGCCAACCTGTGCCCGCTGCTTTGCGCCGCGCATCTCTGCGCCACACACCCTTGCCTCACCGGCCCGCTCGCGCTAGGGAAAACCCATAGCCCAGAGGAGCCGCCGATGACCCCTTCCCTGCTTGATGATCCCAAAACGCTGGTTTCCACCCATTGGCTGGCGGCACATCTCAAAGACCCGGATCTGCGTATTCTGGATGCAAGCTGGTATCTGCCGGGGTCGGATCGCAACGCCCGTGCCGAATATGATGCTGCCCATATCCCCGGCGCACGGTTTTTCGACATCGACGAAAATTCGGACCAACGCTCGAACCTGCCCCACATGGCCCCGCCGCCGGAAAAATTCATCAGCCGGATGCGGGCAATGGGGGTGGGCGATGGCCATCAGGTGGTGGTTTATGATGGCGCGGGCCTGTATTCCGCTGCCCGCGTCTGGTGGCTGTTTCGCCTGATGGGCAAGATGGATGTGGCCGTGCTGGACGGAGGCTTTCCCAAATGGCAGGCCGAGGGCCGCGAGATCGAGGACATGGCCCCGATCCTGCGCGACCGCCACATGACCATCAGCCGCCAGCACCATCTGGTAAAGGATGTCACGCAGGTGGCCCATGCCGCAAAACTGGCCGAGGCCGAGATCATCGACGCCCGCCCCGCCCCCAGATTTCGCGGCGAAGCGCCTGAACCGCGCCCCGGCCTGCGCCTTGGTCATATTCCGGAGTCGAAAAACGTGCCGTTTTCCACGGTACTGAACGCTGATGGCACGATGAAATCCGCGCCGGATCTGCGCGCGGTGTTTCAGGCCTCGGGCGTTGATCTGGCAAAACCCGCGATCACCACCTGCGGTTCGGGCGTAACTGCTGCCGTACTAAGCCTTGCGCTGGAACGCATCGGTCATCGCAACCACGCGCTTTACGATGGCTCATGGGCCGAGTGGGGCATGTATGACGATCTGGCAGTCGAGAAAGGCTGATACCCATGTTTGAAACGCTGAAACGCCAACCTCAGGACAAGATCCTGGCGCTGATCCAGATGTTCAAAGACGATCCGCGCCCCGCCAAGATTGATCTGGGCGTAGGCGTCTACAAGGATGCAACCGGTCTTACTCCGGTGATGCGGGCGGTCAAGGCGGCTGAGAGAAAACTGTGGGAAGTGGAAATCACCAAAACCTACACCGGCCTTGCCGGAGAGCCCGCCTTCAACGCCGCAATGGTGCAGATGATCCTTGGCCAAGGCTTTACAGAGCGCGCCGCCTCGGTCGCCACCCCCGGCGGCACAGGCGCGCTGCGCCAGGCGATGGAACTGATCCGCATGGCTGCGCCCGATGCGACAGTCTGGCTGTCCAACCCCACTTGGCCCAACCATCCCTCGATCCTGAAATATCTTGGGATGAACATGGCCGAATACCGTTATTTCGACGCTGCAACCCGTGGCGTGGATTTCGCAGGGCTTATGGAGGATCTGGCAGCGGTGAAATCCGGCGATGCGGTGCTGCTGCATGGCTGCTGCCATAATCCCACCGGTGCAAACCTGTCTGCCGAGCAATGGGCCGAGGTGGCGAAACTGCTTGCCGCCAAAGCGGCCATCCCCTTCATCGACCTTGCCTATCAGGGCTTTGGCGACGGGCTTGAGGCCGATGCCGCGGCCACGCGGATGATCGCCGCGAACTTCCCCGAAGTGCTGATCGCGGCCTCTTGCAGCAAGAATTTCGGCATCTACCGCGAACGCACCGGCATTCTGATCGCCTTGGGCGATATCAGCCGCCGCATGGTGGCGCAGGCCAATCTGAACTACCTCAACCGCCAGAACTACAGCTTCCCGCCCGATCACGGCGCGCGGCTGGTCACGATGATCCTCGAAGACGCCACCCTGCGCGCAGATTGGATGGCCGAGTTGGAAGAAATGCGCCACAATATGCTGGGTCTGCGCCAATTGCTGGCGGATGAGCTGCGTCGCGCCACCAACTCCGACCGCTTCGATTTCGTGGCGAACCACCGCGGCATGTTCTCCCGCCTTGGCCTGACCGAGGCACAAGTAGAAACCCTGCGCCGCGATCATGGGATCTATATGGTCAGCGACAGCCGCATCAACGTCGCAGGCCTGAACGCAAGGACCGTCCCCATCCTTGCCACAGCCATAGCTTCGGTGGCGTGATCTCAAGGCGCGGCTTTGCCGCAAGACTTTGCCTCACCCAAGTGCTTTGCACTTGAGTTCAGGATTGGGAAACGCTCCAACCGTCACAACGATGCAGCGCGGCGCGTGCGCAACGGTGAAAGCGGCGCAAGGTTTCCGCGCCGCCTTTGCCAAACCTCGGATCAGCCATGATAGGCCTGTTCCCCATGAGAGATCAGATCAAGCCCCTGGCGTTCCGAGTCGCTGTCCACCCGCAAGCCAATCGTCCGGTCCACCAGTTTGTAGATCGCAAAGGAAATCATTCCCGACCAGACCACCGTGATCGCCACAGCCTCAAGCTGGATCAAAGTCTGCGCCGCGATGGAATAACCTTCGCCCTTCACCCCACCAAGATCTGCCGCCGAGAATATCCCCGTGCCAACCGCACCGATAATCCCGCCCACGCCATGCAGGCCAAACACATCCAGACTGTCATCATAGCCGAACTTGTTCTTCACCACCGTGACGAAGAAATAGCACACCAGCACCGCAATCACCCCCAGCGCAATCGCTCCCATCGGGCCAACGCTGCCACAGGCCGGGGTGATCGCAACCAGCCCCGCCACCATGCCTGATGCCGCTCCCAGCATCGACGCCTTACCGCGCTGGAGGCCCTCTATCCCGGTCCAGGCCAGTGTCGCCGCTGCCGTCGCGACAAACGTATTGATCATCACCAGTGTCGCACCCCCATTCGCCTCAAGGTTCGATCCGACGTTGAAACCGAACCAGCCGACCCAAAGCATCGAAGCCCCG
>JAGPBG010000185.1 GCA_018063485.1 Cypionkella sp. | reverse complement strand
GGTGGCGTTGAAGCGGCCAATGATCTTGCCGTTTGGCTCGACCCCAAGGCGCTCATACCGAAAGATCTCCTGCATCGAGATCACATCCCCTTCCATGCCGGTGATTTCCGTCACCGACACCATGCGACGCGAGCCGTCTTGCAGGCGGGAAGCCTGCACGATCAGGTTGACAGCCGAAGCGATCTGGCTGCGCACGGCCTTTAGCGGCATCTCGATCCCAGCCATGGCGACCATGTTTTCCAGACGCGAAATGCCATCACGCGCCGAGTTGGCGTGGATCGTGGTCATCGAGCCATCATGGCCGGTGTTCATCGCCTGCAACATGTCGATCACCTCTTCGCCGCGGGTCTCGCCCACGATGATCCGATCAGGACGCATCCGCAAAGCGTTGCGCAGACAGTCGCGCTGGGTGACCGCGCCCTTGCCCTCAACGTTGGCAGGACGGCTTTCCATCCGGCCAACATGGACCTGTTGCAGTTGAAGTTCGGCGGTATCCTCGATTGTCAGCACCCGTTCGGTGTTGTCGATGAAGGATGAAAGCGCGTTGAGTGTGGTGGTCTTGCCCGATCCGGTGCCGCCCGACACGATGATGTTCAAGCGGCAAGACACGGCGGCTTGCAGATAGGCTGCAATTTCCTCGGTGAAAGCGCCGAATTTCACCAGATCCGGGATGCCCAGCTTTTCCTTTTTGAACTTGCGGATGGAAACCAGACTGCCATCGACGGCAACCGGGGGCACCATGCAGTTGAAGCGCGAGCCGTCAGCAAGGCGGGCATCGCAATAGGGGTTGGATTCGTCAACCCGGCGGCCCACCGCAGACACGATCTTGTCGATGATCCGCAACAGGTGGCGCTCGTCCTTGAAGGTAATGTCGGTCAATTCCAGTTTGCCCGCGCGTTCGACAAAGATGCGGCGGGGGCCATTGACCAGAATGTCGTTGATGGTTTCGTCCTTGAGCAGTGGCTCAAGTGGGCCAAGGCCCATCACCTCGTCATAGAGTTCCTGATTGAGCGTGGCGCGGTCTGCCCCGTTCAACGAGACCGACATCTCATCCAGCGCCTCGGCCACGATGGCCGAAATCTCTGATTTCAAGCTGGCCTCAGACGCATGTTCAAGGGCGGCAAGGTTGAGGTTTTCAAGCAGGCGCTTGTGCAACTCGACCTTCAGCTCGGCCATGCGTTCCTTGCGTTTTCTTTCCTTATCGGCCGCAATTACATCGGCAGGTGAGCGCGGAGCAACAGAAACCGGCATCGGACGCGCGCCTGCAATGGATTTGGGGGCCGCAGGGGTGGCGGCTCCGACAGCGGCCATAACAGCACCCCTGGGGTCACCGGCCTCGGATTTCTTGAAGCGAGAAAACATCTGTGTAACCCCCAATTGCGCCTTAGCGCTTGCCCGCCTCAGCGGCTTTATTCAGATCAAACAGCGACTTGGCGAGTTTTTGAATCTCGCGGCGCAGCGGATTTTTTGCGGCATTTTCCGACAATGGCAGGCCGTGATCATTAGCCTGTGTGACCTGAGCACCCCCATCCGGCAGTTGCACCTCAATCGAGATATCAAGGCTTTCGGCCATGCGCTTGACCCGGCTTTTCGCACCCAGATCAGTGAATTTCGGCGCGCGGTTCAACACGTAGCGCAGCTTTTCATGCGGCAGCCCCTCGGCCTTCAAGGCGCGAACAAGACGCAGGACGTTTTGCGCCGACCGCAAGTCAAGCTCCATCAAGGCGAAATAGACATGGGCGCGGGCGAGGACGGATTCTGTCCAGGAGACGATCGTTTTGGGCATATCGACGACAACGAAATCGAAATTTGCCTGTGCCATATCAAGGATGCGGCCAATTTCTTCGGGGCCGACAATATCCAGCGGCAGCATATCGGCCGGGGCGGTCAGCACATGCAGCCGGTCGTTGAAGGTCAACATCGCCTGAAGCAAACTGTCGCTATCGGCATTGGAGGTATCGGACAACAGGTCGAACACCGCCTCTTTGCGCGGCAGGTCCAGATAGGTGGCAGCAGAGCCATACTGGAAATCAAGGTCGATCAGGCAAACGCGCGGCCCGTCGGTCTTGGTGCTGTTCGCCAATTCCCAAGCCAGGTTGGTCGCAAAGGTTGAGGCACCACAGCCGCCAGCCAGGCCGTGAACCGGCAACATCACGCCGTTGCGGTCGCCCTTGGCTTTGAAAGCGGGGGCTGCTTCGGCATGGGGTTCGGAAATCGGCTCGACCATGACAGCCGGTGCAGCGGCCGGGGCTGCTTCGATTGTCGGTTCGGGCTCGACTGTGAGCGCGGCGGTAACACTGGCCTCGGTGGCCGGGGCGGTGGTTGGGGCGGCGGGTGGAATGCGCAAACGCTCTACCGCGTCATGCAACGCGCCTTCGGGCAGCGGATAGGGCACGAAATCTTCTGCCCCAAGCCGCAAGAGCTGGTGCAGCGCCATCGGGCCAATCTGGTCGGCGATCAGGATCACTTTGATCCCGCGCGCCTTGGCCTGTTTGATGATCGCGATGATGCGCCCCAGATCGGCCTCATCTTCGGCATTGACCGCGATGGCGACGAATTCAAGTGTTGCGGCATCGGGCTGATCAAGAAAGATCACCGCATCTTCAAAATTGAGATCGCCCCAGTTCTCGCCAAACTCCAGTTCCATCTCGTCAATGAGAAGATCGAAATTCTCCACATCGCGGGAAATGGTGCAGGCCAGCACGGGTGCCGGTTCTGGTTGCAGGGTTGCCACGCTCGTCATCGCCTCTTGTCCTTCCCAAGACGGACCCTGGGGGTGGTGCGCCCGCAAGGGGCCGAATCACACCTGTTCCCAAGAGCCGCGCCCCGCCATTTTGGCGGGGCAGATGTTCCCATTGCGGGTAAGGTGCAGGTAGATGGTGGCGATATTGGGGCTAAAAAATCGTCAATCTTTGATTTTTAACGATTCGAGGACCAATCAGGAAACGAAAAGGCCCGCATGGCGGGCCTTTGGTTGGTTTGATTTTCAGCGGCGGTCACGGAGCGGTGGGTTTCACCTCTGTGATGATCACCGAATTGTCTGGATGTGGCCGGGTTGCCCATTTTTGGTATTCGCGCATGATGACGACAGCATATTTGCCGTTCAGCAGCATCGCTTTGCTGTTCACAAAACCTGACACTTCAGTGACGGTACGACGGTTTTGTTGCTCGGGGCCGGGGGTCTGGATCACCGGGCGGGTTTTTCCAAAAGAGACCACCGCCTCAAGTCTGGCCGAGCCGATGCCCTGACTGGTCAGATAGGCCACGGCAGCCCTGGCGCGGCGCATTCCCAATGCCTTGTTATAGGCATCGGAGCCGACAAGATCGGTATGGCCGTAAACCCTGAAGCGCACTTCGGGGAATTGGCGGATCCAGTTGGCCTGTTCGCGCAGGGCTGCACGGGCCTGATCATCCAGTGCCGAAGAATTGAAGGCAAAGGTGATGGTCGAGTGAACCTCATTGGCAAAACGGTTGCCAAGCGCCTGAGTCGCCTCGATTTCACCTGTCATCAACATGGTGTTGTTCATGGTGGCGGCACCAAAGCCGCCCTCATCCACCTGCGCACCCGATTCGCGGTTGAAATTGTTGGCATCGCAGGCTGTCAGAACCAGAAGGGCGGCGCCGAGCATGAGGTGATGTGTTATCCGGGTCATCCGCTTACTCCATCACATAGCCATAGGAACCGCTGAAGTCTTGCCGGGCCACTTCGCCCGCCGCCCCCTTTGCCTTGCCGGCAACCTGTCCGAACAAGAACAACTCTTTCTCGGTCGGAATACGGATGCGGTCGGTCGGCAGTGTCAGGGCCTCACCGCGGGTAGGGGTAACCAGATGCGGGGTGACAATGATCACCAGCTCGCTTTGCGCGCGCTGATATTCCGATGATCGAAACAGCGCCCCAAGGATCGGGATGTCACCCAGCCAAGGCACCTGGCCATTCAGATCGCGGAAGTCATCTTGCAACAATCCGGCGATGGCAAAACTCTCGCCGTCGCGCATTTCAACGGTGGTCGAGGTTTCGCGGCGTTTGAAGGCGTTGATCGACACGCCGCCAGTTTGCAGTGACACCGTGGTGTCGATAGACGAAACCGCGGCGTTGATGATCAGGTTGATGATATCCCCATCGACCACGGTGGGGGTGAAATTCAGTTCAACCCCGAAAGGTTTGTATTCGATCTTGATGCCACCATTGCCGTCGGCCGTCGGGATCGGATATTCGCCACCGGCCAGAAACTTCGCCTCTTGCCCCGAAAGGGCTGTCAGGTTCGGTTCGGCCAGCGTGCGCACAACCCCTTTGGATTCAAGCGCCTCAAGCAAAACGGCAAATTGCAGCGAGCCGGCTGAAAAACCAAGCGTCATGCCCGCATTGGCATCCTTGCGCACGTTGACCTTCGGATTGGTTGGGTCGTTGCCCTCGGACAACCAGCTACCTGTTTCCGCCGCGACCCCGAGTTTGGAACCCGCACTGGATAAAGCAACCGAGGAGGACAGATTTTTCGCAACCGAGCGCTGCATTTCGGCAAAACGCACCTTGAGCATGACCTGTTGGGTGCCGCCCACGCTCATCAGGTTGGATACGCGTTCGGGGGCATAGCGGTTGGCCAGATCGAGCGCGCGGTCAAGTTTGGCGGTGGAGGATACAGTGCCCGACAGCACGATGCCGTCATTGGCGGTGCGCACCTCGATCTGCTCACCGGGAAGGATCTGTTGCAGGCGTTCCTTGAATTCGGCGATGTCGGGGGTGACATGCACATCAACATTGGCGATCAGCTTGCCATCGGCCCCGAGCAGCGTCATCGTGGTGCGTCCGGGGGTCTTGCCCAGCACATAGATGGATTTGTCCGACAGGGTTGAGACATCGGCGATGCCGGGATTGGCGATGGAAAGCTCGGCAAAAGCTGTTTCGCTTTCGACGACCACCGCGCGGTTCATCGGCACTTGTAGCGGGGCGGAGTCTGATCCGGTCATCACCCGCAGCGTTTCGGCACTTACCTGTGTCAGGGCGGTGGTTGACAATGCCAACCCCAACACTCCTGCCGTCAGAAGGCTTCGAAAATTCATCTGAGCTGCCCTTTCGCTCTCGCCTCTGGTCGGGTCTTTTTTGCCCGCTCCGTGTCTGAAAATGCAGGAAAACTGGATTTAACGCAAGAATCAAAAGGTTGGAGCCCTAACCTTATGTGGATAACGTGCAACAGCCCACTGCCCGTCGATAAAACAACGGGCGCGACCACCAGATAGAGTGATCGCGCCCGGAATTTTCATTGCTTCAGTTGGTGCAGGGGATGGGAACTTCGATCACATCGGTGCCGCTGCGCTTGCGGATCGTACAGGTTTTCTCT
>JAGPBG010000184.1 GCA_018063485.1 Cypionkella sp. | reverse complement strand
CAAAACCGCTGGCCGTGGTATCAAGGGCCAGAAATCGCGTTCGGGCGTCGCTATTGGCGGCTACGAAGGCGGCCAGATGCCGCTTTACCGGCGCTTGCCGAAACGCGGCTTCTCCAAGCCGAACCGCTTGCGCTTTGCCGTCATCAATCTGGGCCTGATCGAGAAATTCATCGGGCTGGGCAAGTTGGATGTCACCGCCGAGATTACCGAGGATATGCTGGTTGCCGCAGGCCTGACCAATCACAAGCGCGACGGTATCCGCATCCTGAACAAGGGCGAAATCACTTCGAAAGTCACGCTGAGCGTCACTGGCGCTTCGGCAGCCGCTGTGGAAGCTGTTGCTGCTGCCGGTGGCACGCTCACTGTTGCACCTGCACTGCCTGCATTCGTCAAGGCAGAGCGCAAGGCGTAATAGGGATTGTGAGCGGTCGCCAGACCGCTTACATGGGGTAAAGTTTTCCCGCGCCGCCGACCGGAAAACGGTTCGGCGGCGCAGTCCATGAAAGAGATCACTATGGCATCTGCTGCAGAGCAAATGGCGGCAAACCTCAGCTGGGGCACGCTCGGCAAGGCGAAGGATCTTCGCAATCGCATCCTCTTTACCATCGGTTTGCTGATCATCTACCGGTTGGGCACCTTTGTGCCGGTTCCGGGGATCGACGGCACGGCGCTTCGCAACTTCATGGACGATGCGGGATCGGGCCTTGGTGGGATGCTCGCGATGTTCACCGGCGGCGCGATCACGCGGATGGGTATATTCGCGCTTGGCATCATGCCCTATATTTCGGCCTCGATCATTGTGCAGTTGTTGGGATCAATGGTTCCGGCGCTGGAGCAATTGAAGAAAGAGGGCGAGCAGGGCCGCAAGAAGATGAACCAGTGGACGCGCTACGGCACCGTCGCGCTGGCAACCTTTCAGGCCTGGGGGATCGCGGCTTCGATTCAGGCGGGTGGGCTTGCCCATACGCCGGGGATGTTCTTTGCCGTGTCTTGCGTGATCACTCTGGTCGGTGGCACCATGTTCCTGATGTGGCTGGGCGAGCAGATAACCGCCCGCGGCATTGGCAATGGCGTTTCGCTGATCATCTTTGTCGGCATTATTGCCGAGATCCCCGCCGCCCTGGCCAAATTCTTCAGTCAGGGCCGTTCGGGTGCCATCAGCACCCCGGTGATCCTTGGTGTGATCGTCATGGTCATTGTGGTGATTGCCTTGGTCGTGTTCATGGAACGTGCCTTGCGCAAGATCCATATCCAGTATCCCCGCCGTCAGGTGGGCATGAAGGTTTATGACGGCGGCTCGTCACATCTGCCGATCAAGGTGAACCCAGCAGGCGTGATCCCGGCGATCTTTGCCTCGTCGCTGTTGTTGTTGCCGGCCACGATATCCACCTTCTCGGGTGCAAAAACCGGCCCGGTCATGTCGACCATTATGGCCTACTTCGGCCCTGGACAGCCGCTCTATCTGCTGTTCTTCGTGTCGATGATTGTGTTCTTCACCTATTTTTACACCACCAACGTCGCGTTCAAAACCGATGACGTTGCTGACAATCTCAAGAATCAGAACGGGTTCATTCCGGGGATCCGTCCGGGGCAAAAGACCCAGGATTACCTTGATTATGTTGTCACCCGCATTCTGGTGCTGGGTTCTGCCTATCTTGCCTTGGTCTGTATGCTGCCAGAAGTGCTGCGTGATGCTTTTGCGATCCCGTTCTATTTCGGTGGCACCTCGGTGCTGATCGTGGTTTCGGTCACGATGGATACGATAAATCAGGTGCAGTCGCATCTTCTGGCCCATCAGTACGAAGGGCTGATTGAAAAGTCGCAACTGCGCGGCAAGAAACGCACTGGGGCGGCAAAGCCTCCTGCCCGCCGCTAAGAAAGGCGACGCATGGCCAACATTATCCTTCTCGGGCCGCCCGGCGCTGGCAAAGGCACCCAAGCAAAACGTCTGGTCGACAGCCGCGCCATGGTGCAGCTTTCCACCGGCGACATGCTTCGCGAGGCAAAAACCTCTGGCACCGAAATGGGGCGGCGGGTGGCTGCCGTGATGGATAAGGGCCATTTGGTCACCGACGAGATCGTGGTCGGGCTGATAGAAGAAAAACTGGCGCAGGGTAAGGCTACGGGAGGCTACATCTTCGATGGTTTTCCCCGCACCCTGCGTCAGGCCGATGCCTTGGCCGAGGTGATGACGCGGATCGGCCAGTCGCTTGATGCCGTGATTGAAATCCGTGTGGATGAAGAAATCCTGAAAGACCGCATTGTAGGTCGCTACACCTGCGGCACCTGTGGTGCTGTCTATCACGACAAAACCCACCCGCCCCGCGTGGAAGGCGTTTGCGATAGCTGTGGCAGCCAGGATATGAATCGCCGTGCTGACGATACCGAGGAGGCGCTGCGCACCAGGATGCTCGCCTATTACCGCGACACCTCGCCGCTGATCGGTTACTATTACGCCAAGGGCCAGCTCTCGACGGTGGATGGATTGGCGGAAGTGGGCGTTGTTGCAGCGGCAATTGCCAAAGTTCTTGACAAAGCCTGAATTTGTCGCTCGCTGCCCTTGACGATAGCGTCAAAAGCCCATAAAGCACGGCGTCCCGCAGCGGAATCGTCTGCGGGTTTCCCTTTTCAGAGGGAATCGAATCGCCCTTGACCGGGCGGTGTTGTGAAAAAAGGTTCTGGCACTACGGAACCGCAACCATGAAGGAACACACGTTTGGCACGTATTGCTGGCGTAAACATCCCGACCCAAAAGCGGGTCCCGATCGCCCTGACTTATATTACCGGTGTTGGCCCCGCTGTGGCCGAGCAAATCTGCGAAGCCGTCAAGATTGACCGCGCCCGTCGCGTCAACCAGTTGACCGATGCCGAAGTGCTGGCCATCCGCGAATTCATCGACGCAAATGTCACTGTCGAAGGCGATCTGCGTCGCGAAACCTCGATGAACATCAAGCGTTTGATGGATCTGGGGTGCTATCGTGGCCTGCGTCATCGCAAGGGTCTGCCGGTCCGCGGTCAGCGCACCCACACCAACGCTCGCACCCGCAAGGGCCCCGCAAAAGCCATCGCTGGCAAGAAGAAATAAGGGGTAGGGCATATGGCACGCGATACAAAAGCATCCCGCACGAAGAAAAAAGAGCGCAAGAACATCGCCGCTGGCGTGGTTCATGTGAACTCTTCGTTCAACAACACCAAGATCCTGATTTCCGACGTTCAGGGCAACGCGATTTCCTGGTCGTCCTCGGGCACCATGGGCTTCAAGGGCTCGCGGAAATCCACGCCTTACGCCGCCCAGATGGCTGCCGAAGACGCAGCCCGCAAGGCGCAAGAGCATGGCATGAAGACCGTTGAAGTAGAAGTGCAAGGCCCCGGTTCAGGCCGCGAGTCTGCTCTGCGCGCTTTGGCTGCTGCAGGTCTCAACGTCACTTCGATCCGTGACGTGACACCGCTGGCCCACAACGGCTGCCGCCCGCCGAAACGCCGCCGCGTCTAAGCGTTTAAGTATCATCGGGCTGCGTGCATCTGCGCGGCCCGATTTCGTCATTTCTGAACCTCGGGCGTTCTCTGCTTTGGGACATGAGCAGAAGACAAGTATGGAGGCGGTCACATGATCCACAAAAATTGGCTTGAACTGATCAAACCGACGCAACTGGTCGTCAAGCCGGGGGCTGATGCGCAACGCACCGCCACCGTTATTGCCGAACCGCTTGAGCGCGGCTTTGGCCTGACCCTTGGCAACGCGCTGCGCCGCGTGCTGATGTCGTCGCTCCAAGGCGGCGCAATCACGTCGGTGCAAATCGACAACGTGCTGCACGAGTTTTCATCGGTTGCAGGCGTGCGCGAGGATGTCACCGACATCGTGCTGAATCTTAAAGGCGTTTCGATCAAGATGGATGTTGATGGGCCCAAACGCCTGTCGATTTCCGCCAAGGGTCCGGGTGTTGTCACCGCCGGGGATATCTCTGAATCCAGCGGCATCGAAGTGCTGAACAAGGATCACGTCATCTGCCACCTTGATGATGGTGCCGACGTGTTCATGGAGCTGACTGTCAACACCGGCAAAGGCTATGTTGCGGCTGACAAGAACCGCCCCGAAGATGCGCCGATCGGTCTGATCCCGATTGATGCGATCTATTCGCCGGTCAAGAAGGTTTCGTATGAAGTCACGCCGACCCGCGAAGGCCAGGTGCTGGATTATGACAAGCTGACCATGCGGATCGAAACCGATGGCTCGCTGACCCCGGACGACGCCGTGGCCTATGCCGCGCGCATCCTGCAAGACCAGTTGTCGATCTTCGTGAACTTTGACGAGCCGGAAGCGGCTGGCAAAGGCGTTGAAGATGCCGGCCTGGAATTCAACCCGCTGCTGCTCAAGAAAGTGGACGAGTTGGAATTGTCGGTGCGTTCGGCCAACTGCCTCAAGAACGACAACATTGTCTATATCGGCGATCTGATCCAGAAAACCGAAGCCGAAATGCTGCGCACGCCAAACTTTGGCCGCAAGTCCTTGAACGAAATCAAGGAAGTGCTGTCGGGCATGGGTCTGCACCTTGGCATGGAAGTTGAAGATTGGCCGCCAGAGAACATTGAAGATCTGGCCAAGCGGTTTGAAGACCAGTTCTGAAAACTCGGGGGGCGGTAACGCCCCCCGCAAATGCCCGGACCGCCGGGGAATAAGATCGAAGATGAAACATTTTCGATCAGGGTCAAAGACCCCAAGGTGAGCGGGACCAATCGTAGGCCCTGCCGGACAAAGCAAAATTTAGCGTCTAGGAGATTCCGATGCGTCACTCAAATGGTTACCGCAAACTGAACCGCACCCACGAGCACCGCAAAGCGCTGTTCGCCAACATGGCCGGATCGTTGATCGAGCATGAGCAGATCAAGACCACCTTGCCGAAAGCCAAGGAACTGCGTCCGATCATCGAAAAGCTGATCACACTTGCCAAGCGCGGCGACCTGCACGCCCGCCGTCAGGCCCATGCGCAACTCAAGCAAGACATCCACACCGAGCGCCTGTTCGCCATCCTCGGCCCGCGTTATCAGGATCGTCAGGGCGGTTATGTCCGCGTGCTCAAGGCTGGTTTCCGTTATGGCGACATGGCTCCAATGGCGATTATCGAATTCGTGGATCGTGATCCTTCGGCCAAAGGTGCCGCCGACCACGCCCGCACCGCTGCTGCTGACGAATAATATCCGACCACTTGGCCATCCCGGAACCCGCGCTTTGGCGCGGGTTTTTCTTTGCCGCTTCCTGCGACCTTAGCGTAGTCTCAATCCATGGCCGATCTCTTCGATTCTCCAGCTCCTATAGCCGAAGGCCCTCGCCCCTTGGCCGACCGTCTGC
>JAGPBG010000183.1 GCA_018063485.1 Cypionkella sp. | reverse complement strand
GTGCTGCTGTGCGCGCGATCAGCGGCTCCAGCAAGGCGCGGGCGTCAAAAACATGTTCAAAGTCCGACCAATGCGCCACCAGATGTCTGCGCACATGCGCAGCAGAGGTTGGCCCCCAATTTGCCATAACGAAATAACCGCCATTGCGACCGCGCCGCACTTGCAGGTAGCCGGTGTTGGTCAGGTGCTTGAGCGCCTCGCGCACCGAACTGCGCGATACCCCCAGCATGGCGGCAAGTTCCCGCTCGGTGGGCAACTGCTGATCGGTGACATAAAGCCCAAGCGCCACAGCGGTCACAAGCCGGTCAACCACATCATCGGCCACATGGCGGCTGACAATTGGCGCATCCCAGCGCAGGCTGGTGGCCACCTTGGGCAGGGTGTTTACTGTCATCGCCGAAGTGCCGTCTTTTGCCGTCATTGAGCCGTCTCATTTTTATGAAATCGCATGAAAACGAAGCGCGCGAGCGTGCGCGCCGCGTCGACAATGCTTTGAAGGTCGACAGATTCGTCGATACCGTGCAGATCGTGCCCGATGGCGCCAAAGCAAACCGCAGGCACGCCAAAATCGTTCAGATAGGTGCGCGCATCGGTGGTGCTGCCAACGGTATAGGGCGGCGGCAAGACCCCATGGGCTGCGACATGGGCCGCACTTAGATCGCGCACCAGAGGCAGGGTTTCATCAAGCAAATAGCCCTTGGCGCGCAGGCCAGTAAGCGTGACCACGGGTTGAACCGGAAAATCGGCATCTGCGGCGACAAAGGCACTGATGGTCTTGCGGACCTCATCCTCGGCTTTGGTCAGGCTCCAGGATCGGGGAAAGCCGACACGAAGGCTGAAGACAGCGCTGGAGGGCGCTGTAGATGTCCAGTCGCCGGAATGGACCTTGCCCAGATTGATATTATAGGGGCTTTGATTGCTGGCCATGCTTGGCTCCGGTTCGGTGCGTGCCATCTGTGCGGCCCATTGGCGCAAACCGCCGAGCAGCCGCATCCCCAGATCAATGGCGTTTGCATGGGTGCCGGCGGCCCGCGCATGACCTGAATGGGCAACCACGCGCAGCTCAATCCACAGCACGCCAACGCCCCCCATCAACAAGCCCAGATCGGTCGGCTCCAGCACCACCACCTCGGTTGCAGAAACGCCCTGTTCGGCTATCGAGCGTAGAGTGCCGTTTCCCGTGCATTCCTCTTCTATGACAGCAAGAAAGCCAAGACGCTGCGTTGCAAACAAGTCTGGCACCACGTCGCGCAATGCGCGCAGCGCCAGCACACCTACCGCAAAGCCGCTTTTCATATCGGCGGCACCGCGCCCATAAAGCCGTCCATTGCGCCGGTCTGGTTGAAACGGTGGGGTGGTCCAAAGCTCTGGTGACTCTGCGGGGACCACATCCATGTGGCCGTTCAGCAAAAGCAGCAGTCCCGCGTCACCGGGGCTGGCCGCCAAAACCTGATAGCGATCCGGGCCTGGAAGGAGGGCAGGCTGGGTGATGCCCGCCCGCGGGTCGTCCATCTGGGTGTTCGGGAAGGGTAGCCGCGTGACTTCAAGCCCCAAGGACAGCGCTTCCTGTGCAAAGACCTCCAATGCAGCCTGCTCTGACCCAACCGTGCTTTGGGCACGCACCAGCCTTTCCAGAAATGCAAATGCGGCTTCGGCATGGGCATCAATCGCGTGGTCCAATTCGTTTTGCATGGCGACTCTTATGGTTTATAGTCCGAACCATATTCCATTAAATGCGCGAAATCAAGTTTCATGTGTCCTGCTGCTGGCAATGCCTGTGACCTGCCGCTGGAAGCCTCTGCCGCAGTGATGGGCTTACGCTCTTTCCATTGGTGCAGTGAGAAAGCAGAGCATCGGGCAGCAACCGATGTCCCGGTCACATCCTGGTGGTGTAACGCCCCACTGCGGATCACTGATAAGCGTCTTTCTTCGGCAATTCACAGGCCGATATCCAACCCTGCATTTGCAGGTTTCAACCGATCAAAGCCATCTCGATACTTCGGGCCATGCTCAGCAGCCGGGCGTCTTGTTTGAAGGAACCGGTCAATTGCATACCGACCGGCAACCCATCACTCATCCCACAGGGCAGGCTGACAGAGGGATGGCCGCTGACATTGGCAAACCCGCTGGCCAGCATTTCCCCCTCGTCATCATGGCTGATTTCCGGGTCTTCGAACGGGGCAACGACGGGGACACTGGGCGAAACCAACACATCGACGGTGCTGAAAATGGCTTGAACCTCGCGGTGAAAATGCTTCTGAAACTGCCGGGATTTGATATAATCCGTCGCAGAAACCTGAAAACCGGCCTCGATCTGGGACCGGGTTCCGGGGGCATATCCGGCAGGATTCCGGGCAATCAGATCCGTATGGATGACCGCTGCCTCTGGCTGCAATATGGTAATCAGGTTGGCGTTGGCCGCAGCCAGTGCGGGAATATCAATCTCGACAATCCGGGCACCCGCCAGACGCAGCGTTTCGAT
The DNA here is from genome assembly GCA_018063485.1 of Cypionkella sp. Taxonomy (GTDB): domain Bacteria; phylum Pseudomonadota; class Alphaproteobacteria; order Rhodobacterales; family Rhodobacteraceae; genus CBDUEF01. The sequence goes on along the minus strand of JAGPBG010000183.1, from coordinate 2,870 downwards.
TGCGTGGTTGAGACAGTCCGTCACCCCGCCCGCCTCGGGCAGTGAGGGGAAATGTCGCCGCACAATGCCAATCCTTATGCGGTCAACCGGAATGTCCTGAAGCGGCATGGCAATGCCCGCAAGACAGCCCAGAAGCAACGCCGCATCCGCAACAGTGCGAGCAATCGGCCCGGCGTGATCCAGGCTTTGCGAAAGAGGAAACACCCCCGCAAGCGGCACGAGGCCAAAGCTGGGCTTCATGCCAACAACGCCACAATAGGCCGCTGGGATGCGGATCGACCCGCCGGTATCAGTGCCGATCGCCAGTGGCACAATGCCCGCCGCCACCGCTGCCGCCGAACCACCACTTGAACCGCCCGCCGTGCGCTGCGGATCATGCGGATTGTTGGTCTGGCCAACCTGAGGGTGGGCCACACCATAAGCGTATTCCAAGAGGTTGGTTTTGCCAAAAAGCACCGCACCGGCTGCGCGCAGCCGCGCAACAAGAGCGGCATCTTCGGTCGCGATCCGGGGCGGCTCAACCTTTGTTCCCCAACCTGTTGGCACACCTTTGACCTCGATCAGATCCTTGATCGCAACGGGTATGCCGTGCAGTGGGCCAAGATCGCGCCCCATCGCCAGATCCACCGTCGCCTGACGCGCCTCGGCACGGGCTTTGTCGGCCATCACATGAGCAAAAGCGTTCAGGGCAGGCTCCACCTGCGATTGCCGCCTGAGGGCGGCTTCCAAAACTTCGGTGGGGCTTAGCGTTGCACTGCGGTAAAGCACGCCCAGTTCGGTGACGCTCAGATGAGCATGGTTCAAGCTGTCCGCCATTATGCAGCCCTCGTGTTGCCAGCGGCAAGCCGGTCAAACAGCCGCGCCCAGGCAATCAACCCGGTGCGAAAACTTGACAAGCGCAGGAATTCGTTGGGGGCATGGTAGTCTTCATCCGATGTCGAGAATGAGAAAAAGACGGTGCCCGCGCCAAGATGGCGTGCAAAGACATCGCCAATGGGAATGGTTGCGCCCATTGCCACCCGAAGCGGGGCGGCACCAAGCAATTCGCCCAAAATACCCTCGGCCACAACCAGTGCCGGCAGCTTTGGATTCAGCGCGAAGGCCGCACTTCCCGGCCCCTGTGACACTGCGGTCATCCTGTAGCCGGATGGCAAAACACCCTCAAGATGCCGGGTGATCGCGGCAACCACCGCCCCCGGCACCTGTCCGGCGACCAGCCGACAGGTGATTTTGGCTGTGGCGGTGGACGGGATCACGGTTTTGGTGCCAACCCCGGCATAGCCCCCGGTAATGCCGTTGAATTCCAGGGTTGGGCGCAACCACTGTTTGCTCAGCAGCTCGGCTCCCGAGGGCAGGGGATCCGGGCGCGCCGCGCCAATGCTGTCGAAATACTGACCCGCATCGAAATCGACCTGCCGGATCGCAGCTTCAATGGCAGGATCGGGTGGCGTTGCGGTATCGGCAAAGCCCGCTACGGCGATGACACCATCCGCGTCATGCAATGAGGCCAGCATTCTGGTCAGCGCCTGAATCGGATTGGGCGCACTGCCGCCATGACGGCCCGAGTGCAAATCCTTTGCCGCCCCCTCAACCGTTACCTCCATCGCCACCAACCCCCGGCTGGCGACGGTCATCGACGGCAAATCAGCCCGCCACATTGCCCCGTCTGCCGAGATCACCACATCACAAGACAGCCGATCCCGCAGCCTTTCGACCAGAGGCGCAAAATGCGGGCTGCCGGATTCCTCCTCGCCCTCGATGATAACCTTGAGGTTCAGCGGCAATCCTCCTTGCACCGCATGAAACGCCGCCGCCACCAGAATGGGGATCATCAGCGGGCCTTTGTCATCAGACACCCCGCGCGCATAAAGCCGGTCATCACGGATTTCGGGCTCGAATGGTGCCGAGTGCCATTTTTCCAGCGGGTCAGGCGGCTGCACATCATAGTGGCCATAGACCAACACCGTCGGCGCGCCCTTCAGCCCGCACCACTCCGCCACAACGCAGGGATGCCCCCCGGTTTCGACAATCTCGACACTGGGAAATCCGGCATGGCCGAGTTGGTCGGCGGCAAACTGCGCCGCGCGCCGGATATCCTGCGCGAAGGCGGGGTCTGTGCTGACGCTGGGGATGCGGCAAAACTCCTTCAGCGTCTCGATCGCCTCATCTTCATGGGCAAGAAGATAGGCCTCCACCGCGCTCAATTGCCACCATCCACACCCAGCACTTCTCCGGTGATCCAGCCGGCGTGCTCTGAGGCAAAAAACATCACGCTGTTTGCAATGTCGGCGGCAGTGCCGAGCCGGTGCAGTGCAATCTTGTTCAGCAGATCCTGTTGCCCATCAGGCCCCATCGCAGCCCATTGAATTTCGGTCGTGGGGTTGCACAGGATAAAGCCGGGGGCCACCGAGTTTACCGTGATATTCCAAGCCCCCAGTTCATGGGCCAGTTGCCGGGTCAGCCCGATCTGTCCGGCCTTGGCGCTGGCATAGGCCTGAATCCCGGTCAGGCTTATCGTGCGCCCGGCCCGGCTTGAGATATTGATGATCCGCCCGAATTTCTTGCGCTTCATCATCGGGACGAAGGCCTGTGACATGAAGAAGGCGCCCGACAGGTTCACGTCAAAGATGGTTTGCCAGTCTGCGGCGCTGATATCTTCCAAGGGACGCCCGACCTGCCCTCTGACGCCGCCCGCGTTGTTCACCAGAATATCGACGCTGCGGCCTGCGGCGGCGATCCGGGCCGCAGCGGCCTGGGTTGCGTCACGATCCCCGACATCAACAAGGATGCTCTCACAAGATGCGCCGCACAGGCGGACTGTTTCGGCCAAACCCTCGGCGTTCACATCGCAGGCGTAGACATGCCCGCCC
>JAGPBG010000182.1 GCA_018063485.1 Cypionkella sp. | reverse complement strand
CGGCAATTTGCGGCAGGGCAAGGCAATTTGCGACCGACAGCATTACCAAAATGACAATTCTGATCCCTTTTGAAATACCACTCATCAACAGTTCCGATCTTTTGACGCGCGCGAACTATACCCATTTTTTCTGATCTTGCCAGCCCATCCATTTGCATCGACAAATGGCCGCAGTCAGCGGTGGAATTGAGCTCTGTTGCGGGGGGCGGCGGCACAGGTTATAGCGATGCACAGAATTTATTAACCAAACTTGGCGAAACTGCCGGGGAATGAGTGGAATCAGGGGGCGCATATGGCGGGATCGGTCAACAAGGTTATTCTGGTCGGCAATTTGGGGCGAGACCCCGAGGTGCGGTCTTTCCCCAATGGCGGCAAGGTGGTGAACCTGCGCATTGCCACCTCAGAAACCTGGCGCGACAAACAAAGCGGTGAGCGCAAAGAGCGCACCGAATGGCATTCCGTGGCGATCTTCAATGAGGCTTTGGGTAAAATTGCCGAGCAATATCTGCGCAAAGGTTCGACGGTCTATATCGAGGGCCAGTTGGAAACCCGCAAATGGCAGGATCAATCCGGGGCTGACCGCTATTCCACCGAAGTGGTGTTGCGGCAGTTTCGCGGTGAGTTGACGCTTCTGGGCGGTCGTGACAGCGGGAGTGAAACTGGTGGCGCTCAGGATGAACGCCGTGGTGGCTATGACGATCAGAGCGGTGGCTATCGCGGCGGCTCTTCAGGCGGCGGCACCACTGGTGGTTTTGGCGGCGGCTCTGCTGGCGGCGGCGGTCGCTCGGATATGGATGACGAGATTCCATTCTAAGGGCGATGACGCATTGTCTCAGGCGCTTGCCGCCTCTGGACCTTTGCGGTGCAATTCCCTATATAATCTCTCAACAACTTTGAGAGCCCGTCATGAACCAAGCGCTTGAACAGATCGAGGGTGCCCCCCTCATTCGCCCCTCCACCACCGACCATCCGCTATATGAGCAGGTGGTCGAAGCATGCCGGTCGGTTTTTGATCCCGAGATCCCGGTCAATATCTTCGATTTGGGCTTGATCTACACCATCGACATCAGTGCCGAAAATGATGTCGATGTCACCATGAGTCTGACCGCCCCCGGTTGCCCGGTTGCGGGAGAGATGCCGGGCTGGGTCGCTGATGCGATTGAGCCGTTGCCGGGCGTGAAACAGGTGAATGTGCAAATGACCTTTGATCCGCCTTGGGGCATGGAAATGATGTCGGATGAGGCACGGCTTGAATTGGGTTTCATGTAGCACTCAGCCCTTATCGCTGGCGCGTCGGGAAACAGGCGCGAAAACCTTGTAACTTGCGCTGCAATCGGGACAGATAACCAATGTGACCTGCCTTCGGATGCGCGTGGGGCCTGGATGCAGCCAAACATGCCGCGGGTGTCGGCTCATTGATTTGGTCGCATTCGAGGGGATGACTGGCAACCTGATAGCTGCATCCTCGCAATTGCCTGGCGCGGCCTTTCTAATGCGCATTTGCTTGCCCATCAACTTGGTGAACCCGGCAAGAGCCACTCGATACTTCGACAAATCGCTGACGGTTGCGGCATTTGCGACCATTGTGGGGTTGGCGCGTCTGGCACCGCTTGGAATTCTCACTCTTTCATACTAGATTGATGTAAAGGAGATATCTCATGTTCGGCATTCCCGGCAAAGCGGCCGTCACCCTGACCCCAATCGCCGCGCGCCAGATTGCGCGGCTGATGGCAAATCAAGGCTCGGCTGGCCTGCGCATCGGCGTCAAGAAGGGCGGCTGTGCAGGCATGGAATACACAATGGATTATGTGACCGAAGCCAATCCGATGGATGAAGTGGTTGATCAGGATGGCGCGCGCGTGTTGATCGCGCCAATGGCCCAGATGTTCCTGTTTGGCACTTTGATAGATTATGAGATGGATTTGCTTTCGGCAGGCTTCAAGTTTCGCAATCCGAATGTGGTGGACGCCTGTGGCTGTGGTGAGTCCATCAAGTTCAAGGAAATCCCCGCTGAATAAGGCGAATCAGAGCTTGCGGCTTCAACATTCGCTGGCGGGTATCGACATAGTATCTCGAAAACGAGTGCAAAGGCTTCCCCCTGATCAGTTGCTTCGCTAAGCCTGTCATGACTCAGGGAGTAAGACGATGAAGAAGCTCGCCGCCGGCAATTGGAAGATGAACGGAACACAGTCGGCTTTGAGCGAGGTTTCGGCTTTGATCGCTGCGGTCGGTACGCCAGGTTGTGCCGTTTTGCTATGCCCGCCTGCAACCTTGTTGTCACAGATGGCCGCTTGCACGGCCGGCAGTCTTGTGCAGGTTGGCGGCCAAGATTGCCATACGGCAGCCGCTGGTGCCCATACCGGCGATATTTCGGCAAGGATGTTGGCAGATGCTGGCGCGAGCCATGTGATCCTCGGCCATTCCGAACGACGGACAGATCATGGTGAAAGCAATGAACTGATCTGCGCCAAGTTGAAGGCGGCGGGGGCGGCGGGCCTGACACAGATCCTTTGTGTCGGCGAGACTGCGGCGGAACGCGATGCAGGAACCACCCTGGCCGTGATCGGCACACAATTGCAGCAATCAATCCCTGAGAGCGCCGATCCCACTACCCTTGTGGTGGCCTATGAGCCGGTTTGGGCCATTGGCACCGGACGGACGCCAACACTGGCGCAGATCGGTGAAGTTCATGGTTTCATACGCCAGCGCCTGACCGCGAGGTTCGGACCGGCCGGGTCAGGCATCAGATTGCTTTATGGCGGCTCGGTAAAACCGTCAAATGCTGCCGAAATCTTTGCGGTGGAGCATGTTGATGGGGCGCTTGTCGGCGGCGCAAGCCTGAAGGCTGCTGAATTTGGCGCAATCATCGCCGCATTGTCGGCAAGCTGATTCTCATGTCGGAGACAGGCCTGACACAATTGTGAGCGCCTCATTAAGATGGAGTCAGGAGGAACTCGGATGGCTGCACTTTCCCCAACAAATTCAAAAAGGCTAATGGGGGCAAATCTGATTTGTGCGGCCTCGATGGTGCTTTGGGCGGCGGGTTTGCCTGCGGCAGATACTCTGATCCCTTTGGTGCCCCCGGTCCTGCTGACTGCGGCACGGGTTGTGATGGCCGCGGCCTTCCTGCTCCCGATCTGGTGGTTAATCGACGGCGGCAGGGCTTTGTTGCAGGCAAATTGGGGCCGTGGGATTTTGGTCGGTGGCGTTGGTTTCGCCTTGGGTGCCTATCTGATGATCCTTGGCCAATCCATGACCGGACCTGTCACCGTGGCAGTCATTTCAGCCACGATGCCGGTGATGGGTATCGCGCTCGAAGTGGTCTTTGACAAGCGCAGGATTACATTCGGTCTGATCATCGGCTTGTTGCTCAGCCTGATCGGTGGGGCAATGGTGGTTCTGGGTCTGCCAGGTGAAGTCAATCTTGACCTGGGGCTTGGTGCCGCAGTCTGTTTTTGCTCAGTGCTCAGCTTTACACTAGGATCGCGCTGGGCCGTCACCGCCTTTCCTACGCTGTCCACAATTGGCCGCACAACCATCACCCTTGTCGGAGCCGCGATCTGCATCGCGCTGGCCGCAACCGCACAGATGCTGGCAGGTGGGCCACAACCGCAATGGCAGGCACTTGGCTGGAACTCCTTCGCGGCCCTGGTGATTTTTGCCGTGGGCGGCATGGCTGTTTCGCAAGTCTTGTGGATCAGCGCTGTGGATAGGCTGGGCATCGGAGTTTCTGCGATGCATATCAACATGACGCCGTTCTATGTGATGCTGATCATCTTTGCGCTTGGAGGAAGCTGGTCCTGGCTGCAAGCCCTTTCAGCAGCGATTGTCGGACTCGGTGTCTTGATCGCTCAGGGGATCTTGCCTGTGCCTTCCCCAAAGCCATCGCGACCGCTATGAAAACGCTGAACCAATCGCCGCTTGATCCGGTTTTCGTCCAGAACCCCTATCCGTTTTATGAGATGGCAAGGACCGCCGGCCCGTTCTTTTACTGGGCCAACTATGGCATGGCTTGCACCGGCAATGCCGCCGCCGCCGCCGCCATCTACCGCGACCGCCGCTTTGGCCGCGAGGTGCCCGCAGAACTCGCTCCGGTGATCCCCGATCATCTGACCCCGTTCTACGCCGTCGAGGCCCATTCGATGCTGGAATTGGAGCCCCCGCGCCACACAAGGCTGCGCTCTTTGGTGCTGCGCGCCTTCACCTCACGCCGGATCGCGGCGCTTGAACCTGAAATAGCCACCCTGACCCATCAGTTGATCGACGCCTTTCCGACCGGGCGCTTTGATCTGTTACAGCACTTTGGCCAAAAGCTGCCGGTCATCATCATCGCCCGGCTGTTGGGCGTGCCAGAGGATATGTCGGACGATCTGTTGCGCTGGTCGAACGCCATGGTCGGCATGTATATGGCGGGCCGCGACCGCGACCGCGAAGACCGTGCGATTGCCGCAACCGAGGCCTTTGTGGAGTTCATGCGCAGCTATGTGCGGGCCCGCCGCCAAGACCCGCGCGATGATCTGATCACCTCGCTGATTGCTGCCGAGGCGGCCGGCGAAAAGCTGACCACGGACGAGTTGATCACCACCTGCATCTTGCTGTTGAACGCAGGCCATGAGGCCACTGTTCACACCATCGGCAATGGCGTCAAAACCTTGCTGGAAACCGGAACGGCAGGCGCGCTTGCGACCGATCCCGCCGCTTGCGTCGAGGAAATCCTGCGGTTCGATCCGGCCCTGCACATGTTCACCCGCTGGGTCTATGAAGAGGTCGAAGTGATGGGCCAGACCTTCAGGCGCGGTGATCAGGTAGCGATTCTGATGGCCGCCTGCAACCGCGATCCCGGCGTTTGGGATGATCCTGGGCGCTTCATTCCCACCCGGAGCGTCAAGCCGCATGTCAGCTTCGGCGCGGGCATCCATTTCTGTGTCGGCGCGCCGCTTGCAAGGCTGGAGTTGCAAACCGCCCTGCCGATCCTGTTCAATCGCCTGCCGACCCTGCGCTTGGCAGAGGCCCCGCTTTACGGTGATGTCTACCATTTCCACGGGCTGAAATCGCTGATGGTGGATGGTTAAAGCGGCAAAGAGGTGGTCGCCTTGATCTCTTCCATGCTCAACAAAGCCGTTACGTTGTAGATCTTCACCTCGGAAATCAGCGCCTGATAGAACTGATCATAGGCGCGCGCATTCTTGACCCGCACCTTCAGGATATAGTCAATATCCCCGGCCAACCGATGTGCCTCCATCACCTCGGGGCGCGCGCGCAGCACTTGCAGGAATTTGCGCTGCCAATCGGATTCATGTTCCGAGGTGCGGATCAGTACGAAGAAACACGCCTCAAGTCCAAGGGATTCCGCATCCAGCAGCGCCGTCTGCTTCAGGATCACCC